>CAYJFV010000197.1:0-3697 GCA_964369275.1 uncultured Desulfovibrionaceae bacterium | reverse complement strand
CCCTCGGAGAGAAAAAAAGAAAAAGAAAAAGAAAAAATGATATAGTCTTACAAACTGGAATACATGCTTATATGCACTTGTAAAAAAGGGGGGGTGAAAAAACTAAAAATCAAAATTTTTTTAATTAAAAACCTTGCTCTTTATAAAAAGAGTGATTATGTTTACGGGAATGCAAAATTTTATCCTTTTGGAGGTTTATTTATGTTTACATCAGTAGCGTATGCTGCGGCGGGTGCACCAGCAGGTCAAGGCGGACAAGCAAGCATGCTCGTGCAATTTTTACCATTAATTTTAATGTTTGTTGTTTTTTACTTTCTTTTAATTCGTCCACAACAAAAGAAAGCAAAAGAACATAGAGCAATGTTAGACAATATCAAAAAAGGCGATCACGTTCTTACAAGTGCAGGTATACTTGGTAGAGTTATAGATATTGAAGGGCAATTACTTGTTTTAGACTTAGGTAAAACAGAAGTTAAAGTTGTTCGTGGTTACATTTCAAGTGTTGTTGACCCTAAAAATCTTTCTGCAACAGCTCCTAGTCCAGAAGAAGCAAAAAACAACGAACCTAAAGCGTGAAATAAAAAATAAAGAATTGATTAATTCTTATATACTTAAAATGTGAAATGAAATTTATTTTATTTCACATTTTAAAGCATTATAGCCTTATAAAATAAATATATTTTGTACATTAAGTCTGTTTTTGTTCAATGGGTTAATTTAAAGGAAAATTTATGAAACTTGCTTCTTTAAGAGCGATATTATCAGCGATAGTATTTTTAGTGGCACTTGTTTTTGCTTTGCCAAACTTACCACAAGCTGAAAAAATATTAGGGAATATGCTTCCTAATTCTAAAATAAACTTGGGCTTAGATTTAAAGGGTGGGGTTAGCCTTACACTTGGTGTTCAAGTTGAAACTGCTTTAACAAATTTCTTAGGCTCTACTGGGCAAGACGTACGCGAAGTTGCGGTTGAAAACGACATTATGGTTTTACAATCTCGCGTGATAGATGGTGTTTTAGAACTACTTGTTCCACAGGCAAGCAATGAAGAAGCTTTTCGTGTAATTTTATCAGAAAACTTTCCAAATCTTGAACTTTTAGATGTAGCTACTGGCTCGAATAATGAACTCATTTTCACAGTGAATTTTATTGAGGCAGAACGCATTTTGCTAGAAGAACAAGTGCTTGATCAAGCTGTTACTACAATTCGTAACCGTATAGATCAATTTGGTGTGTCTGAACCAGATATTCGCAAACAAGCAGATAATAGAATACAAATTCAATTGCCAGGTTTGGAAGACCCTGAACGTGCAATACAGCTTATTGGGCAAACAGCTTCACTTACTTTTCATTTAGTGCGTGATGATGTAAACACCTCTTCATTCAGGTTGCCTGTTGGTACAGCCTTTTTCCCAATGAATAATGTAATGGCTGATGGTTCAATACATGTTTCACAAATTTTATTAGATACAACTCCACTTATGACTGGTGTTGATATTACCGATGCTCGCCCAAACTATGGTGATAGAGGCGAAATTTACGTCGGGCTAGATTTCAACAACGCTGGTGCTTCTGATTTTGAAAGAATTACTGGCGATAATGTAAACAAGCGTATTGCAATTGTACTTGATGGTACTGTTTTTTCAGCTCCTGTAGTAAATGAAAGAATTACAGGTGGTTCAGCTAGCATATCAGGTTCAGCAAGTATTCAAGAAGCTCAAGATTTAGCTATTATTTTACGAGCGGGTGCTTTGCCTGCTCCTGTTGAAGTGCTGGAAGAGCGTACAGTAGGGCCATCACTTGGGGCGGATTCTATCCGCTCTGGCTTACTTGCGGCACTAGTAGGTGGTCTTCTTGTTATGGTAATTATGCCAATATATTACGGTAAATCTGGTTTGATTGCGGATATTATGCTTTGCTTTAATATGTTATTGCTTTTTGCAGGTTTGGGTGCTTTTGGGGCTACCCTTACTTTACCTGGTATCGCGGGGATTGTGCTTACAATTGGTATGGCAGTAGATGCAAACGTACTTATTTATGAGCGTATAAGAGAAGAGTTAAAAAAGGGTTTATCACCTTTACAGGCGGTAGAAGCAGGCTTTGCCAGAGCAAGTATTTCTATTTTAGACTCTAACATTACAACTATGATAGTGGCTCTTATTCTATACCAATTCGGTACTGGCCCTGTTCGTGGTTTTGCTGTAACACTAGCAATTGGTATTTTAGCCTCTTTATTTACGGCAGTTTTTGTTTCACGCGATATTTTTATTGCTTGGACAAAGAAAAGTAACAGCATAAGCATATAAGGAAAAAAATATGGCTTTTAATCTTATAAAAAAAATACCTACTATCAATTTTGTTGGTTTTCGATATATCGCCTATGCTATATCTATTGTAGTGTTTTTACTAGCAATAGGTGGAATTTTTATGAATAAAGGCTTGAACTATGGCGTTGACTTTGCGGGCGGCGTTATGGTGCAGGTAGAGTTTTCACAAAGCGTTCCAGATGAAGAAGTGAAGCAGGCATTAAATCCATTAGGTATTCCAGGGCTTGTTGTGCAACATATAGGCATAGATAATACTGAATATCTTGTACGTTTTTCAGATTCTGATAAAACACAAGAATACAGAGAAAATATTATTAGTACATTAAATTCAGCTATACCAGAGGCAAATGCAAGTATACAACGCTTTGAAATGGTAGGGCCAAAAGTTGGAGAAGACTTAAGAAATGCCGCTCTTGAAGCCTTGTTTTATGCAGTATTGATTATAGCGGTGTATATTTCTGGGCGTTTTGAACAACGCTGGTTTTTGGCAGGTGCAATGGCTTTAGCCTTAGGTGCTTTAGCTTATGTACTTGAAATGTTTGGGCTTGGCAGAATATGGCAAGTTTCACTTGGAATGATTTTAACAATTGTTATCTGTTTTGTGCTAAGGCTAAACTTTGCTTTAGGTGCTATTATTGCTTTAATTCACGACGTGGGTATTGCCGTTGGTATTCTTACTGTTCTTGGAAAAGAAATAGATTTAAATATCGTGGCAGCTTTATTAACCATTGTTGGTTATTCCTTGAACGACACTATTGTTAACTACGATAGAATACGTGAAAATTTAATGACTCAAGATACTGAAAAACCGTTACCCTTAGGGCAAATAATTAATAGTAGTATAAACCAAACCTTAGCTAGAACATTAATGACAAGCGGAACAACTCTTGCCGCTGTTCTTAGTTTATATGCACTTGGTGGTGGTGTTATACATGACTTTGCCTTTACAATGCTTTTAGGTGTTGTTATAGGAACTTTTTCTTCAATTTTTATAGCAAGTCCACTACTTATGGCTTTAGGTGATGAGCATTTATACATTAGTCGCTTCCAGAAAAAAGAAGATGACTATGAAAAACCAGGCGAACATGGTGTAGTATAAAAAATATCTATCTTTGCCTAAGAGCACGTCATTCCAATTTGTAATATGTTATTTTTTTATGTCTCCGACGGCTAAAGGAACTAAGTCCCTTTAGAATCCCTAATGCAAAAACATCAAAAGCTAATTTATACTTAACGAAGTTCAGTATAAATTAGCTTTTGATGTTTTTGAGTGTGCTATAAAATTAATCTATTACATAAATTTTCGTGACTAAGGCGATTAACGGAAGTTTGACTAGTAAATGGTAAGTTACTCTAGTGTAAAATTTTCA
>CAYJFV010000196.1:0-3699 GCA_964369275.1 uncultured Desulfovibrionaceae bacterium | reverse complement strand
ATAAGTCTGTTGAAAGAGAAAGTAAATGGGTTTACTGGGAAATCTCTTTGTGTAAGCTTAGCAGGGTTCATTATTTCGCGTGGGTCAACCATTGCTTTGAAGCTTTTTAAAGCGTCCATTTTTTCTTGAGCAAGGAAGGCAATTTTAGTAATACCAATACCATGCTCGCCTGAAACTTCACCGCCAAGCTCTTGAGCTTTCACCATTACACGGTGGGCAACTTCTTCTGCTTCGTGCATCATGTGCGGATCGTTAGAGTTTACAGGAATGTTTACATGGCAGTTACCATCGCCTGCGTGCATATGTGAAGCCACTACAACACGGCTTGCATTCATATAATTTTGAATTTCTTCAATATCTTTTGCAAGAGCAGGGTATTTTTCACGAAGACTACCAATAAAGATATTTGCACGCATTGCAAATTCTTCATCAGAAAAATCTTCTGATATTTCTTCATTTTGCACCATTTTAGAAGTAAAAGTAAACTCTTTGTTAAACTCTTTATCTTCAAATGGGAAGCCATTTAAACGCCCAACTGCTTGCAGTGCATACCTATATGATGAAGCAACAAGTTCTTTATTTAAATTATCTAAATAATGAGCAAATTCAGGCATAGTATCAAGTGGAATAACTACGTCTTCGTTGATTTTAAAGCCAGATGTTCTTTTTGATATAGCTGAAAGTTTATGCCTATCTTCCCAGAAAATATGCCCTTCTTTATGGTCTTTTGCGGCTACGCTATAGATATTAGGGTCGCCTTTAGCTAAGTCTACAATATCTTGCACAGCTTTTTCAAGTAGTTGTTCATTATCGCCATCAACTTGTAATAGAATTACAGAACAAGGGTCGCCCTCGTGATGAGGTGACTTTCTTTGATAATTGATAGCTTGAACGTATTTTATATTAAATTCTTCAAGAGCTGATAATTTTGCATAGTCGCCATCATCTCTAATTTTATTACGTAATTCTACAAGTTTACCTATAAGAATTGAAGCGGGGAGCATTGATCTGCCAAAAAATTCTAAACAAATTATGCGTGAGAATTTTGGCATGTCATGCACAATAAATTTTGCACTTGTAATAATGCCGTCCACGCCTTCTTTTTGCATACCAGGTAAGCCACCAAGAGCCTTATTCGTTACGTCTTTTCCAAGCCCGGGCAGGCGAATTTCACTGCCTTTTAACTCTATTACTGAACGCATTCCGCCAGAAATATCACGCACTTCAAAACGGGCAACTTCAGTTTCAAGTATTTTATGCCTTGGGTGGTCAACACGAGTAATTTCTATAATTTCACCTGTTGGTGTAACCATTGTCCACGAAAGTAAATTATCAAGGGTAGTTCCATACTCAAAGGCAAAAGGGCCACCAGAGTTTTCTGCAACGTTACCACCAATTGTTGAGGCTGTTTTTGAAGCAGGGTCAATAGTGAAAAGCAAATCACTTGTGGCACAATAATCAATTGCGGCTTGTGTAATTACACCCGCATCACAGGTAAGTATTTTATTTTCTTCATCAAGACTCATGTCAGTAAGTCTTGTAAGGTTTACAATAACAGTTCTTTTTCTTGCTGGAACAGCACCACCCGTCATACCAGAACCACCGCCACGCGGAATAAGAGCAAAAGACATTTCATTAGCAATTTGAACTAATTGGCTAACTTGCTCTACCGTGGCAGGTTCAACTACCAATAGTGGTAATTCCATACGTAAGTCAGTTGCATCTGTACTTGCTTCAACTAATGCAGATTTACGAGTAAGTATACAATCGTTAGGAAGAACAGTTTTTAATCTTTCAATAAGTTCTTGTCTAAACTTTGTTTCCGCTTCATAAGCAGACCAAAACAAGGTAATGCCTTCACTAATGCTTGTTGTGTAGTGGTGAGCTAAAGCTGGCATAGCCTCTTTCCACCTTGCATCAACACTTTTTTTAACCGTAGTTGCGTTAATGAATGGGTTGTATATAACCAAAAATAATTCAAGGGCAATTTTTGTGGCAAGTTCTTTTACAGAAGCTGGCCATTCAATAAAATCGTCTATGTTAATGCGTAGTATGCGATTTACTACAACGGTATCTGGTATAGAAATATGTGGTCCTTTCAGCATAAAGCCCCCTGTTTTGCAAACAAAAATAATAGTATCATTTATATCAAATTGCAAGTTTTTTTTGCCTGCATAAAATTGATAAAAAGAATAAAAAAATTAGATTAGAATTATAAGAAATTCTAATAATATAAATAAGTAAGAAAAGTAGTTTGTCTATAGCAAGTTAATAAAAAGAAATAAAAAAAGACAAGAAGTTAGAGTGTCTTTCTTCTTGTCTTTTTACTTTTATACTACTTTAGAATTTATTGCTCGAAAACAGAAACAAATTCACCATTTTGAACTTTGTACATGCTCATGCCAATACCTTTAGCATCGCCATTTTCATCAAAGCTAATAACGCCTAGTGGTGTATCTACATTTTCAGTGCGAAGAGCCTTCATTACTTTGTCAGTATCAGTTGTGCCAGCTTTTTCAATAGCGTTTAGAATTGCTACAGTTGCTGCATACGCGTTGTCATAGAAAACGCCAGGAGCTTGGTTGAACTTGGCTTCGTGTGCCTTAGCTGCTTCAATTGATAAAGGATAGTTACTTGTGTCTGACGGAGCAGAAGCATAAGTGTTATAACCAGCTTCACCAGCAGTTTCAATGTATACTTTATCGCGTAAACTATCTGAACCAACAATAGCTATGTCTAAATCAAAGTCCGCAATTGTATTAGCTATTTTAGAAGCTTCTGGGTGGTAACCGCCCCATACTAAAACTTCCGCACCTTCACGACGTAATTTACGTATTGAAGCAGAGTAGTCAGAAGCACCAAGTGTTACACTTTCAAAAATAACAACTTCAATTTCTGGGTATTTTTTCTTGATATTATCGCGTGTTACTTCACTGAAGCTTTTACCGTATTCACCATTATCATTCAAGAAAGCAATTTTCTTAGGTTTTAGCTCTTGCCCAATAAAATCAGCCGCAATAGCACCTTGTGTAAAGTCATGCCCAATTGTACGGAAAAATGTTGGGTTGCCTTCGTCTAAAGTTAAATCAGGTGTAGAAGAAGCAGGCGACATGAAAATAACGTTTGCTTCAGTATATAAAGGCACAGCAGCCTTTGTTGTGCCTGAACATAAAGCACCAACAACAGCTACTACATCTTGACTAAGTAAGCTAGAAGCGGCATTTGGAGCAAGTTCTGATTTACATTGATCATCAGCAATAACTAATTCAACTTGTTTTCCAAGTAAGCCACCCTTTTTGTTTAGCTCTTCAACTGCAATTTCAGATGCACGCAATGAAGGAATACCATAAGCCGCTAAATCGCCAGATAGTGCAGTTTGTACACCAATTTTGATAGTATCTGCCGCTTGTGCATTAAATGGCACTGCAAGCGATAGAAGTAAAGCCAATGATAAACCTTTGTTTTTCAAACCTTTATGTAACATATTATCTCCTATTTAAACGCACTCTTGTGCGTGTTATGAAAAAATTTGTATAAAATTAGCCATATTTTGTATATATTCATATATCAAGGTTTAGTTATATAGTTTAGTTGTGAGATTGTCAAGCAAAAATGAGCCTTGTATTTTAGTGTTGATTTTTTTTTTTTTTTTTTTTTTTTCCGGCGGCTAAAGGCCCTAAGTCCCTTTAGAATCCCTAA
>CAYJFV010000195.1:0-3703 GCA_964369275.1 uncultured Desulfovibrionaceae bacterium | reverse complement strand
TGCCATCATGGTAAACTCCTGTAAATAAATTCAATTATACAAAAAATAGTATTTTAAAATTACATAACTGCTTTAGAAAAAAGGGAAGAAATAGTTTTTTTATTCCTTCCCTTATAAATTGCTAAAAATTTAACCTATATTTCAATAAGTTCGTAGTCAGTTGTTCCTAAACCAAGCTTTTGTGCATGCTCTAGGCAAGACTTCCATTCAGTTGTTGGGTGAACATGTTTGAAGTGGTCGTTATCTGGTGTAGGTTCTGTGAAAGTTTTTAGCTTACTTTCTGCAAGTACAGAACCTGGCATAATTGGCATTTGATTACATTTATCAGCGGCAGCTTGATCAATTGCTACTAAGTCGTAAGAGGCAAATAAGCCAACGTTTGGAATAACCGCTAAGTCGTTTTCAGCATGGCAATCGCAGTTAGGCGAAATATCCATAGCAAGTGAAATATGGAAATGCGGCTTTCCATCAACAACAGCTTTAGTGTATTCAGCCATTTTCTTGTTTAGTACTGGAATAGCTTCATCCCACTTAACTTGAACAGCGTCAACAGGGCAAACACCAATACAGCGTCCGCAACCTTTACAAATATCATCGTGTATTGTTGCTTTTTTAGAGTCGATTGTAATTGCATTATGTGCACAAATTTGCTTGCACTTTCCGCAACCAATACATTTATCATGGTTTGCAAATGGCTTACCTGCATTGTGCATTTCCATTTTACCAGCTCTTGAACCACAACCCATACCAAGGTTTTTAATAGCTCCGCCAAAGCCAGTCATTTCATGGCCCTTGAAGTGAGATAAAGAAATAATAATATCCGCATCGGCAATAGCTTGCCCAATTTTTGCTTCTTTTACATATTCAGCACCTTCAACAGGAATTAAAGCTTCATCAGTTCCTTTTAAACCGTCAGCAATAATTACATGACAGCCAGTTTGAAATGGGCTAAAACCATTTTCATACGCAGTTTCCATATGCTCTAATGCGTGTTTTCTTTTGCCAACATATAAAGTATTACAGTCAGTCAAGAATGGCTTTCCACCAAGTTCTTTTACCTTATCTACCACAACTTTTGCAAAGTTAGGACGTAAGAAAGCAAGGTTGCCTGCTTCACCAAAGTGGATTTTAATTGCAACAAATTTACCATTAAAATCAATATCTTCAATGCCAGCTTTAGTAATAAGCTTGTTCAACTTAACAAGTAAACTTTCATTTATTTTGCAACGCATGTCAGTAAAATATACTTTTGACTTCATAAACTATCTCCAAAAAAAGAAAAGGTTAATAATAAAATTAGGTGCTTCATCATTGCACATAAGGCACAGTATGTCAAATACATTACCGTAGTATTTGATAAGTCTTTTTTCATCGCGGACTTAAGGCGGACAGTCACAAAGCCGCTTGAGAAAAAATTGAATTATACCTACTTACACTAATAATTTACTCTTCGCAAAAAAAAGGCATACCAATTTTTCTTGACATATATGTTAAGCAATACTATGCTAACTAGTTGTTTATAACTAGCACACTATGGATTATGACTATATTTTTATTTATAAGAGAATTACATGTTAAACTGGGACTTTATAATAAATACAGTAATACCCACCTTGAACAGGGGGCTTTGGGTTTCTATATCTTTAATTATACCCTCGGTTTTTATTGGTGGATTATTAGGCATTGTTCTTGGTGTGTTACGAGTATTTGCTCCACGTTTTATACAAAAATTATGTAATGCTTTTACTACTTTAATTCGTGGTGTACCGCTTACGGTGCAACTTATGGTGCTTTATTTTGGTTTGCCAAATATAGGCATTTATTTCGACCCATACCCTGCAGCTGTTATTGGCTTTATTTTATGTACTGGTGCGTACCAATCGGAATATGTTCGTGGTGCTTTGCTATCGATAAAGCAAAATCAGATTAAAGCAGGCTTTGCACTTGGCATGACAAAAGTACAAACTATACTATATATTATAGTTCCACAGGCTTTTAGGCGTGCTTTGCCTGGTATTGGCAATGAAGTTATCTATTTAATCAAATATTCTTCACTTGCGTATATTGTTACTTGTATTGAGCTAACTGGCGAAGCAAAAATTCTTGTAACTAGAACATTTATGCCAACAGAAGTATACCTAATTACCGCTATTTATTACTTATTACTTGTAAGTATTGCTACTATACTGCTAAAAAAAGCAGAAAAGGTACTTACAATACCTCAACATTAATAACTATCTATTTTAATAAAGGAATAAGTCTATATGACAGACCCGAAAAATATTCGTAATTTTTCAATTATCGCACATATTGATCATGGTAAATCTACCCTAGCTGACCGTATTTTAGAATACACAGAAGTTATTTCTGACCGTGAAAAAAAAGAGCAATACCTCGACAAGATGGATCTTGAACGCGAGCGTGGTATCACAATTAAGGCTCAAACAGTGCGTATTCCTTATACTCATACAGATGGGAAAGACTATATTCTAAACCTTATCGACACTCCTGGGCACGTAGATTTTGGCTATGAAGTTTCGCGTTCACTTGCTGCGTGCGATGGTGCATTATTAGTTGTTGATGCAACTCAAGGTGTTGAAGCTCAAACTTTAGCAAACGTGTACCTAGCACTTGACCACGACCATGAAATTATTCCTGTTCTAAATAAAATAGATCTTCCTTCTGCCGATGTTGAAAAAGTAAAAGAAGATATTGAAGAAACAATTGGTTTAGATTGCTCTGAAGCTGTGGCAGTTTCAGCTAAAAGCGGGCTTAATATTGACCAAGTGTTAAATGCAATTGTAGAAAAATTACCTAATCCTGAAGGCAACGCTAATGCTCCTTTAAAAGCTCTTATTTTTGATTCTTGGTACGATTCTTATCAAGGCGTAGTAATAGTATTTAGGGTTATGGACGGCATGCTAAAAAAAGGCGATACTGTACGCATGATGGCAACTGGTAAGGAATATGAAGTTGTTCGCCTTGGTGTATTTTCGCCAGAAGCTCGCGACATTCCTACACTTTCAGTTGGTGAAGTTGGCTTTTTATGTGCAAATATTAAAGAATTGGGTGATGCAAAAGTTGGTGATACAATTACTTTAGCGAATACTCCTGCCGAAGAGCCTATTCCTGGTTTTAAAGAAGTAAAACCAATGGTATTTTGTGGACTTTATCCATCAGATGCGGCTGATTATGAAAACTTGAAAAATGCTTTAGAAAAATTGCAACTAAATGACGCGGCTTTTTCTTTTGAGCCTGAAACTTCGCAAGCTTTAGGTTTCGGCTTCCGTTCAGGCTTTCTTGGGCTTTTGCACATGGAAATTATTCAAGAACGTTTAGAGCGTGAATTTAATATCGACCTTATTGCAACAGCTCCTTCTGTTATATATCAAGTAGATACGGTTGATGGCAAGTCGGAAAGAATTGATAACCCTGCAAAAATGCCAGACCCTACTAAAATTGAAACATTATATGAACCCTTTGTTCGTATAGATATTCACGTTCCTAACGATTATGTAGGAAATGTGCTAAAACTTTGCGAAGAAAAACGCGGTATTCAAAAAAATATGGGTTATATAACCACAAACCGTGTAGTTATTACCTATGAAATGCCTTTTGCTGAAATTGTATACGATTTCTTCGATAGACTAAAATCGGGTACTCGCGGTTATGCAAGTATGGACTATGAACCGCTTGACTATAG
>CAYJFV010000194.1:0-3728 GCA_964369275.1 uncultured Desulfovibrionaceae bacterium | reverse complement strand
ATAAAAAGCAATACCAAGCGAGATTAAAATATATAAAAATAATTTAAATATTGGGTTATTCATGGCTACCTTCCTTTTGCATAAATACTTTTTTAATTAAAAGATATACGCCTATGCACGCTAAAGGGTAGCCAAGTATGCAAGAAAAGAAAAACCATGCTGGAAAGCCAAGTATATAAGTATAATTATCAACATCTGCACCAAGTATATATGCAGTTAAAACAGAAAATAAAAAGTAAAGTGCATATACAAACAAGGTAGATTTTGCTTCACGTACAGCTTGCTTGTTTTTTAAAACTGATTGATTGCTCATACTATTCTCCTTTTAAAAGTATAGCCTAAAAGTGGTATACTTTATTTTTTTATTTTAGTATTTTAATATTTTTTCAAGAATACGCACTGTAGAAACAGCGTCTTCAGCGTAGGCATTTGCACCAATACTATCTGCATAGTCTTGTGTAACAACTGCACCGCCAATCCAAACTTTAAAGTTTGAATTATCTTCTTTCATAAGTTTAATAAGTTCTTCCATGCGTGGCATAGTAGTAGTCATTAAAGCAGAAAGTCCTATTGCATCAACATTATGTTTTTTTGCTTCTTCTAAAATAACAGAAGCTTTTACGTCTTTACCTAAATCTATAACTTGATAGCCATGATTTTCTAATACTAAACCAACAATATTTTTGCCAATATCGTGAATATCGCCTTCAACAGTAGCAAGAATAATTTTACCTTTTTGGATAGAATTTTCTTGTGAAAGCATTGGTTTTAAGTATTTGAAAGCCTTTTGCATTGTTTCAGCTGAACGCAATAATTGTGGAAGAAAGTATTGTTTTTTTTCATACTTTTCGCCCACAACATTTAATGCAGGTATAAGTTGCTCATTTATAATATTAAAGGCTTCTTTTGTTTGAAGTTCAACATCTAATAATTCAATAATTTTTTCTTTATTCCCTGTAATAACCGCATTAGCAGGAGTTAAAGCAAGCTCTTCTTTTGCTTTTACTTCTGTTTTATTAGCTGTTGCAGTTGGTGAATAATTACTATAGTTTTCTATAAAGTGTTCAGCTTCTTTATCATGCCCTAGTAGCAGATTTACAGCGTCTAATTCTTCTTTAAATCTTGTATTCATAGGGTTACCAATACAAGAATTAAGCCCAGCGGCTGAAGCTAAACCTAAGAATGAAGCATTAATAATTTCACGAGCTGGTAATCCAAATGATATATTAGATAGGCCTATAGTTGTAGCTAATCCATTTTTTCTGCAATATTCAAGAGTTTCTAGGGCAACTCTTGGTGCAAGTGGGTCAGAAGCAGCGGTAAGAGCAAGCACATCAACAAGAAGCATATGTTTTGGTATTTTATGCTCTTCTGCTTTGATTAATAAAGATTCAATTACTTCAATTCTATCTTTAGCAGTAGCGGGTAAGTTACCGCCTTTTAATGGTAATAAAACAGTAGGTGTTCCCCATAATTTTATATGAGGTGCTAAAGTTTCCATTCTATTTTCTTCACCGCTTATTGAGTTTATCAAACAAGAAGCAGGGTAGGTTGGAATTGCGTTTATTAATGCTTTAGCATTAGAAGAATCTAATACAAGTGGTGAAGTATATTTTGCAATAAGTTCTTCAACTAATAATGGTAGGAAAGTTGGTTCATCAACCTTAGCAGCACCTACGTTTACATCTAGCAAGTTTGCACCAGTTTCAATTTGTTCTTGTGCGTACTGCATAGCTAGGTTTATAGAACCCGCTTGAAATTCAGCACTTAACGCTTTTTTACCTGTAGGGTTTATTCTTTCGCCGATTAAAGCAATTTTTCTGTTTGGTCCTATTGGTAAATATTCAGAACGTGAGGTGATAATAAGTTCTTTTTCATTTTTACGCTGAATAAACTTCTCAGTGCTAATACCATTTTTTATAAGCTTATTTAATGAAGACATATGCTCTGGGCTAGTACCACAACAGCCACCTAACATTTGTACACCAAGTTTAGCTAAAGCATAGGTTTGGTTTGCAAAAGGTTCAGGTGGAAGCCTAAAAACAGTTTCATTACCAATTAATTCTGGTAAACCTGCATTAGGTTCAGCAAAAATTGGTAGTGAAGAATAAGCTAGAAGCTCTTCAACAACTTCAACCATTTGCTCTGGGCCTGCACCACAGTTAATACCTATAGCACTTACTCCTAAATTTTCCATTGTAGCGGCAAAAACTTTTGGGCTTGAACCTGTAAGGGTAGTGTCACCTTCAAAAGTCATAGAAACAAATATAGGTAATTCGGTAACGCTTTTTGCAGCGGCTACGGCAATTCTTGTTTCTGCTATATCAAACTGAGTTTCTATAAATAATAAATCCACACCACCAGCTACTAAGCCTTCAACTTGAGCTTTATACGCTTCAAACAATTCTAATGGCTTAGCTTGACCAAGTGGGCGAAGTAATTGCCCTGTTGGCCCAATATCACCAGCTACAAACATTGGGTGTGTAGCATTTGCTTCTTGCACAGCTTCTTTAGCAACTTCTGCCATAGTTTTATTAAAGGTAAAAACATCTAAAGAAGAAGGTAGCTTGTAATGTGTGCCACCAAAGGTACAAGAAAGTATAATATTTGTACCTGCTTGAAGATAATCGGCATGAACTTGCTTTATTATATGCTTATTTTCCATGGCATATTCAGCTGGGTTAGCATTTGAAGGCATACCTTTTGCCTGTAGTTGCGTACCCATTGCACCGTCAATTAGTAAGAAGGTGTTATTTTCTAAATGATAATTAATATTAGCCATAAAAAATACTCCAAATATAAATAAAACTATGTTTAGCTCAAAAAAAATTTGTTAAAGAAAAAGATTGTAAATGATAAGGATTTGATTTATGTTAAGAAAAAGACAGTCTACGCCTTTGCCTTCTCAAATTATATTCAAGGAGCCAAAAGTGTCAAAAACATATAGCACGCCTCATGTTGAAAGTCTAGCTAAAAAGGGCTTGCAAAAAGAAAAACCTTTGAATGATTTGCCTTTGCATGACTTTAAAGACACTATAAATATAAAAATGAATAAAAAAAATAATAAAAATTCTAGCTCAGAACTGCAAAATAAATCTGGTTTTGAGAATGATAATGAAATAAAAAATAATATATTAGATGTTGAAATAATTGATGATGATGCGGAATTGCTAGATAGCAGTTCTAGTTTTGTTGTCGACTCTTTAGAAGATTCAGAAAATTTTGAAGAAGTAGAATTTGAATTACTTCCTAACCCAGAAATAGTAGATGGAGAAAGAAAAATTTCTTCAAGTTTTGATACTTTGTTGCTTGATGATGATGAAGATGACGACGAAGATTTATCAAGCTTTGAGAATAATCTTTTTACTGATTTTGAATCACAAGAGTCTTCAAATTTACCACAAGTTACAAGTGCAAGACTTCCTAATGTTTTTGTACGTGATAATTTGCAACTTTATTTGCGTGAAATATCATCATTTCCAATGCTTACACCAGAAGAAGAACTAGAATTTGCCCATAAGGTTCGTGAATCGAACGACCCTGACGCCGCTTTTCGCTTAATTTCTTCGCATTTACGCTTAGTTGTAAAAGTAGCTATGGAATTTCAAAAACGCTGGATGCAAAATGTGCTTGATTTAATTCAAGAAGGTAATATTGGCTTAGTAAGAGCTGTAAATAAGTTCGACCCTGATAAAGGAATAAAATTTTCTTACTATGCTAAATTTTGG
>CAYJFV010000193.1:0-3752 GCA_964369275.1 uncultured Desulfovibrionaceae bacterium | reverse complement strand
CAATATCAATTTGCGAACTATTTGCAAATTGTTATGAAATAAAAAAACGCATTGTCAACTATTTTGTTGTGATTCATGCGTGTCGCATATTTTATTATATGAAGATTAACTTAATAGAATCCAGGAAATATGTAAGTTAATCATCCTCAAAATTTATTGTGATATGCAAAAAAAGGTGAAATAATACCCTTAAAATGTTTCAATTCCAAATAGACTAATAAACATATCTTGCGAGGCGGTATCGCCAATAAGGTAAATTTCTTCGCCTACGTTAAGTTGATGTTCGGGGCTAGGGTTTACTTGTATACTGCCATCTTTCAATTTTATTCCTACCACACTACAGCCAGTTTTGTCGCGTATTTCGCTATTTATAAGGTTTTTGCCTATTAAAGATTTATCTACAGTTGCACAAAATAAACTAAGCCCATCTCTAAGCATAAAAACTTTACCTGGTGCAAGCATATTTATAACAACATTGCTCATCATTGTAACTAATGAAAGCACAACATTTGCCCCTGCACGGTGCAGAATATTAACGTTTCTATCAAGTGAGGCACGCGTTAAAATTTGAATATCAGGGCGTAATCTTCTGCAATATATTGTTAAATAGATGTTTGTATCATCATCATGCGTGGTAATAATAACAGAAGAACTATCTTCAATGCCTGCTTGTTTTAGTAAGTCTATGTCGGAGGCATCGCCAACAATAGTTTGAATACCTTCTGATAAGCCACGCATTGGTATTTTATCTACAACAATTACTTCTGTACCTTGTGCATATAATTCTTCTGCGGCGGCATGGCCAACTTTACCACCGCCAATTACCATAACTTTGTGTTGTTTAGGTAGTTCTAAGCCAAATTCTTTATCAAACAATTCAAACTGTTCTTTTGTGCCTGCCATAACAAGTATAGCATCATCAGGTAGAACTTCTGTTGGAGCAGGAGTTATAAAACGCCCTTTAAGCCAAAGCCCAACAATATTTACGCCTACTTTTGCACGTACATTTGATTCAAGTAAGGTTTTAGATAATAGCTTTGTATTGTTAATTGAACGCTCGGCAATAAGTAGTGAAGAAAAACTGTTTAGATAGCTAAAACTTCCGTCGTGTCCTGCAACTCTTCCTGCTAGAGCTTCGCCAAGCATTTTTCTAAAGCGTACAACTTTTGTGCTTCCCGCAAGAGTTAAAATATCTTCAGAATCTTCTTTTTCTGCTTTTGAGATAATGGGTACAAAGTCATTTACTTCTCTTGCTGAAAAAATAATATTTGTATTTCTTATATCGGTATCTAGGGCTATGAGTAGAGAAGCACTGTCTACACGAAGATTTTTATAGGTGTTTCCATCGTCATAATCGCCAACAACCACATGAAAGCCTTGGTCTTCTAAGTCTAATGAGGTTTGTATATCTGGGCATAGAATAACGCAATAAAAGCCATAGCGTGTTAAAAGCTGAACTAAGTTTAAGGAAATGGGGTTTAGCCCAACAATAATAACGTGGTCGCTAATATTTGGTGAAAGAAAACGCGGGGCGTTAGTCTTTTTTTGTGCTTCAAGCCATGGGGAGTATACATATTGAATAAAGGCAAAGGGCAACATAACTAAAAGAAGCACAACACCCGAAATAAGCACGATTAATGAAAAAAGCCTACCTAAATCAGAGGTGAAAGTAATGTCGCCAAAGCCAAGGGTAGACATTACGGTAAGAGTCCAGTAAAAGCCTGTAGTCCAAGAATGTTCTTGCCCTTCATACGCCATGATATAGTGGAAAAGTATGCTGTAAACGCAAATTAAAACAATTAATAAGCCTAAAAAACGAAGAAAGTAGCCAACATTTCTACGAGTTCCGCGTTGATGTAAAAATGTAGTCATTTGAGAAACAACAAATTTCATACTCTACCCCGAAATTATATAAATCTTTATATGAATATGGGAATTTGACATATAGTTTTTTAAAAGCATAGCAAGGTAAAAGCTATATACTTTTAAAAATACTTCCTTATTTATAATGCATATTTAAACTCTAGTGAACCCATAACACTATCTTTATAACCTAAACTACCCTCTAAGCCCATGCTAACGGTAAGTCCATTAATGTTTTTTGTGCGAAATCCAATATTAGCAATAGCACTTACCCCACCGTCGTTGGTTGTATTCATAGTAAAAGAGGTTATTTTTGCTTTTACATCATTATCCATTTGATATTCAAAAGCAAGCCCTCCGTATGGGCTAAAGGAAAGCGTATCATTTATACGAGTATCGTAGTTAAGTTTAGCACCTAAACGAAGTTTATTTGAATGTATACCATCGAACTCAAAATTAGTTCCACCAATGTTTACGTTCTCGCTTGGTACAAAGTTATAGAAATACTTGAAAGATGTATCTAACTTCATTTTTTCATCAATAGGCATTACAAAGCCAACACCAGCATGCAAGCCAAGGTATACGTTTCTTGTTTCATAGCTTACTAAACCACCAGTAGCAGTAGGTGTATTGTTAGAATAATAGTTTGAGCCTATACGCCCAAGATGTATTGATGTCTCGCCATAAGGGCGTAAATTAAGTGTGCTTGAAGAGCTAAGTTTAGCCATGTCTAGTTCGTATTTACCAAAAGCACCAAATCCAAAATAGTTCATACTACCATGTCCGTTAATAACACTAGAGCCAGAGGAACTTGTGCTACTATGGCTTCCAGTGCCAGTTTCCACGAAAGCACCAAGGGTAAGCTCGCTACTATCAGGGTAATATGAATTATGCACAAGTCCGCCCATGAAGGAGAGTGTGTCTATATCTGAATCAACACTAGAATCAATATTACTCATTGTACCTTGAATGGCTACGAAAGGTGCATTTACTGCTATAACTTCTTCTTCTACAGGAACTTCACTCGAGTTAGAAGCCAGTAATTTATATTGCCTTGCTTGGGCAACAGCTTCTGTTGCTGCGGGCATACCCACGCTTGAAAATGCACTAGTAGAGGCATTTAGAACTGAAATTTGTGAAGTTGCAAAGCTTGCTCCCGTAGAATTGGCACTTGATGAAAGCGAACGTGATTGAAATGTGGCTTCAATCTTGTCGTTAGCTACTGTAGTAATTCCCCAGCTTATATCAACAAAGCTTCCTTCTTTACCAGTAGCTGTGCCATTATTAGTAAAAGAGCCGTATATGTTATCTGCATCAATAAGAGTTATAGTATCGCCAGCTTTTAGCGTATTTGCAGAGTCCGCAATATTTATTCCTGTTACAGTGGCACTAAGAGTATTACCGTCGTCCAGATAAAGTGAACCAACTTGAAGAGCTGTAGAACCTGCTTGTACATTAGCGGGAAGAGTAAAATTGTAATTTTGAAAATTTCCTACAGTACCAATTTTGCTACCTGTGTACTGAATAAGGTTTAATGTATTGCCTTTAAAATGGTTTTCACTTCGGGTAAGAGCAAAGTCGTCACTACCACTTTGCCCAGCAGCATTTTCGTTGTGAGGTTGTCCACCAGCAACTATTGCACCAGCATTCAAAAATTGTACTGCACCTGATAAATTGATAGTATTATATTCAGCGTATGAAGGACCACTGGGCGCTGTATTATCAAGAACTTTAGCAACATTAGCTAAACCGCCTATAACATGCCCGCGTCTATCTACGTTACCTGCTTCACCTAGTGTTGCCCCATTAACATTAACAGTATTTTAACTTGCGTTGGGGTCCCCAGCACATAGTTCTCAACGGTTCCAGCATGACGTCCTTGCCCTCCG
>CAYJFV010000192.1:0-3754 GCA_964369275.1 uncultured Desulfovibrionaceae bacterium | reverse complement strand
AATGGTTATGAAATTGGCGGCGGTTCAGTGCGTAACCATACAATGCAATTGCAAACTAAAATGTTTGAAGCACTTGGTTTTACTGAAGAACAAGCTCAATCTCAATTTGGTTTCTTCATTCAAGCTTTAGAATACGGTGCACCACCACATGCAGGTATTGCATTCGGGCTTGACCGTATTGTTATGTTGCTTACAAAGTCTACATCAATCCGCGATGTTATTGCCTTCCCTAAAACACAAAAAGGCACTTGCTTACTTTCAGAAGCACCATCTACAGTAACTACAAAGCAACTACGTGAATTAAGTTTACGCTTAGTTGAAAAAAAACAAGACTAAATAAAACATTAGGCTCGGTTACTTTCAACAAGTAGCCGAGTCTATCTAAATTATACATTAGGTTATTTTATGCTAAGAAAAATTTTACTCTACCCTGATCCTATACTATCAAAAGTTTCAAAACCAGTTGAAGAAATTAACGATGAAGTAAGACAAGTTGCAACTGATATGCTAGACACTTTAAACCACGTTGGCGGTGCAGGTTTAGCCGCACCTCAAATTGGTGAACTTCGCCGTATGGTTTTGATTGATAAAAATCTTGATACACCTGATTGTGAAGAACAAGACTTTATTTTAATCATCAACCCTACAATTACCGTTATAGATAAAACTCCGCATGTAGAAAATGAAGGCTGTTTATCTGTTGCAGAACTAAGAAGTGAAGTGTCACGCCCTGCATGTGTACGCATTGAAGGCGTTGATTTAGACAATAACCCAATATCACTAGAAGGCAGAAATTACCTTTCTGCATGCATTCAGCATGAATTTGACCATTTAGAGGGAAAAACTTTCCTTTCTCACCTATCATTTTTAAAACGTTCCATGTACGATAAGAAATTCAAAAGAAAATAAATACTAAATAGGGGGCAAATTGTGAAAGTACATAATCTTACAAATGAAGAATATTTAAAAATATATCCTGTAATTGACCAAGATAAATGCTGTGGTGACGCACTTTGTGTAAACGACTGTATCCGCCGTTGTTTAGTGATGGATGAAAACAATAAGGCACAGTACAAAGCAATTAATATGGATTGCTTCCAGTGCGGGCATTGTATTGCAATTTGCCCTAAAAACGCTATTTCCTTTGCAGGTGTAGACTCTAACGAACTAGCACAAGGCAAAATTGAACTACCTACCGATAAACTTGAACATGCTATACGTATGCGTAGATCTATACGTGATTTTAAAGAAAGTCCAATTCCCCATGAAGATATTGAAAAAGCTATAGAAACAGCAAGTTATGCCCCAAGTGGTGGTAATAAGCAAGGTGTTTCTTGGGTTTTAGTTTCTTCTAAAGATAAATTGCACGAAGTTACAGGGCTTTGTGCTAAAGCTTTAGCTGAATACGATAGCCCTAACCCTGCACAAAAAAAAGTTTTCCAAGCTTTAAACCGTGCTTTTCAAAAAGGGCGTAACCTTATTTCCTACAATGCACCGCATGTAATCTTTACCCATGCTCCGCGTGAAATGGGAATGAATGTTATAGATTCTACAATTGCTATTTCCTACCTAGAACTTGTGTTAAATAGCATGGGCATTGGTACTTGCTGGGTTGGTTATATGTCAATGGCGGCAAATTTTGACACTAGCATAAATAAATACCTTGGTATTCCAGAAGAAAATATTGTAACAGGTGCAATTTTATTAGGCTATCCTAAGCTAAAATTTCCTCGTTCAGTTATGCGTAAAAATATAACTCTTCAAACAATTTAACTACTTAAAGACAAATAAACGAATTTAATGGCACAATCTTTGCATCATATTTTACGATGACAAAGGAATGACATGCAAGTTGTTATTTCGTTTATTTTTTAGAAAATTTGAAAAACAAGATTTTTTAGAAGATTTGGAAGCATTATGCAGGTACGTACTTTTCAAGGGGCATCTACTTCAGACGTTCTAGCACAAATAAAAGCAGAAATGGGGGCTGATGCGGTTATACTAAGTAGCCGCGAGTTCAAAAAAAACAACAAACGTTGTTTTGAAATGACTGCTGGTATAGAGCGAAAAGAAGAAAATGCTGTAAAAAGCCAAGCAAGCACAAGCGAAACTGTTGTAAAAACAGCTATGCCGCAAACTGGCTTTGGTGAATGGCATAAGGAATGGGATAGGTTTAAAGACCACATCTACGCACTTATGCAGCCCTCTTTAAACTGGGATACCGTAAGCCCACGCCAAAGAGTTGCCCTAGAGTACCTACAAAGTGAAGGGGTTGAAAATGAAGTTGTGGTAGATTTATACCATAAAGTCACCAAACCCAAGCATAAAGATTCTTTGCTTTCTGCACTAGCAGAAGCAGTACCTATTATGCCCTTTGCACCGTATAATGGTTCTTGGCAACAGCACTTGCATATTATTGTTGGTCCTTATGGGGTTGGTAAAACTATAACAGCTTTACGCCTTGCATTATATTTGCGTTCGCAAAACCTTAATGCAAAAATTGCCTTCATAAATACCGACAGCATTCGCGGCAATGGCAGGCTTATACTAAGGCACTTTGCTGATTTATCTGGCTTCAAAGTAATTGATGCGGTTGATAAGCAAAATGTAGTGCAAGCTATAAAAGCAACTATTGATTATGATTTTGTTTTTGTAGACCTTCAAGCCTTAGCAAAACATGAAACCTTAGAAGAAAAGTTAACCGAATTAGGTTTAGCTCAAATTAAGCAAAACATAGCTTGTCATTTATGTTTAAGCCCACAATATTCTTCTACTCAACTAAAATCTTTCTTAAAGCAGTATAAGGCTTCACTTCCAACAAGTCTTATCTGGACAAAGCTAGATGAAGCTATGCAATACGGAGCTTTAGTAAATGTTGCGGCACTCTCGCAACTACCAATAAGCACACTATCTTATGGCTGTGATTTATACGATAGTATAATTCCAGCAGAAGCTAACCATGTATGGCGTATTCTGCTTAAATCTCAATTACCCGCAAAGTCTTCTTAGGAAGCTAGTTTACATAGACTGGAGTTACCATGAATTCATCACCATTAGTCCTATCTGTCACCTCTGGTAAGGGCGGTGTAGGAAAAACAAATTTATCTGTAAATTTAGCATATTCACTTGCTAGAACAGGGGCAAAAGTTATACTACTTGATGCCGACTTAGGGCTTGCAAATGTTGACGTTTTACTTGGGCTAACCCCACAAAAAACCTTGCTAGATTTATTTAATGGTACAGCTCCAATTAATGATGTACTTTATGAAACGCCTTATGGTTTTTCCATTCTTCCAGCTTCATCAGGCGTGAATGATATGCTACAGCTAAATGCAGGGCAAAAAATGATGCTACTTGATAGTATGGATAGCCTTGAAGACAAGCTAGACTATCTAATAGTAGATACTGGTGCAGGCATTCACGATAATGTACTTTATTTTAACATAGCCGCACAAGAAAGACTTATAGTTTTAACCCCTGAACCAACTTCTTTAACTGATGCCTACGCATTAATTAAAGTATTAAAAACTCAATATAATATTTCTAGGTTCAAAATTGTTGTTAATATGGCAAAAGATCAGTTCCAAGCAAGAGATGTATTTTCGCGTCTTAGCAGTGCATGCGATCACTTCCTTGAAAATGTTTCACTAGATTTTCTAAGTTTTGTTCCGCAAGATCCTAATGTACGCAAATCAGTAATTGCACAAAAACCGTTTACATCTTTGCACCCTAAAACCCCAGCCTCATTAGCTAT
>CAYJFV010000191.1:0-3755 GCA_964369275.1 uncultured Desulfovibrionaceae bacterium | reverse complement strand
TTCTTCCTTTACAGCATACACAATATTTTCTCTACATACATTTTCGTGGCTAAGGTGATTAACGGAAGTGTGACTAGAAAATGGTAGGTTTGCTTTAGTGTAAAATTTACAGCACTTGTTACACAAGTGAGTAAGCTTTATAATTTTTTACCAGCCTTACTCACTTGCAATAGCAAGTGTTGCACATATTACCTATTTAATAAGACTACCATTTACTAGTCCAACTTCCGTTATTCGCCTTAGCCACGAAAAGATAGCTAGAAGGTTATTTATGTATGCTATGAAAAGGAAAACAAAATTACGTAGTAATTTTGTTGACGTGGGTTCTTAGGGGCTTGACCGCCCCTAAGCCGTCGGAGACATAAAAAAATGATATAATAAGTCTAAATGACGTAATAACATTTACTTATTTTGCTAAATTGATTTTAACTTGCTATAATTTGTATATCTGATATCAAAAAAAGTAGATATTTTGTAGGAGATTGTATGAAAGATTGGTCAACATATAAAGACTTTGGTGTGTACTTAGTAACTGATACCGAGCTTTGCATGGGTAGGGCTGTGCTTGATGTAGTGAATGAAGCTATTGAGGGCGGAGTTAGGGCGGTACAAATAAGGGAAAAAAATTCTAATACACGCGAATTTTTAGAACTTGCAAAGTATCTTGTAGAAAATGTACAATCTAAAAATATTCCTATTTTAATTAATGATAGGGTAGATATTGCCCTTGCTTCTAATGCCGCTGGTGTCCATATTGGACAAAGTGATATGCCTGTGGAAGATGCAAGAAGACTACTTGGAAATGATAAAATTATAGGGCTAACAACGCCTAGTTTTGAAATATTTAAAAATAGCGTTAATTTACCTGTGCAATACCTTGCTGCTGGCCCGGTTTATGCTACTACAACTAAGACTAATACTGCACCAGTTTGGGGCTTAGAGGGTATGAAAAAGCTTAGGGCTTATTTAGATGAAATTGGTTCTAGCATGCCTTTAATGACAATTGGTGGAATAGATGCTTCTAATGCTAAAGGCATATTTGATAGTGGTGTAGATAGTATCGCAATTGTATCAGCAATATGTTCGGCAAAAAATGTAAAAGAAACTACTATAGAAATCTGTAAAGCCTTTGGTTAGTGAAATATTTAACCTGTTAATTATAAGTTTTTATCACTTTACAAACAAAACATAATCTTGTAAATTTTTCTAACTATCGAAATTAGATAGTATATACAATTTAGTAAAGGCGAAGGCTATGAAAGTTAATGGTATAGAAGAAAACTTACAGTTTTCTAATACTTTAGATGCTTATTTAAGTGAAAAGAATTTTGAAGCTGAACGTGTAGCGGTTGAATTGAATGGTAATGTAGTTCCGCGTTCTGAATTTTGTAAAACAACACTGAATAATGACGATATTTTAGAAATTGTTCATTTTGTAGGTGGTGGCTAACAAACTTTTATTTTTATAGTAAGAATATGGAACAAGAAGCAATAAACTTTTATAAATCAGCTATATCGTATGAAGCAATATATGCTTTACTAGAGGCAAGACATGGCAAAGACAGGCAAGAAAAACTTTCTAATGCTTGTGTGGGAATAGCTGGTCTTGGTGGTCTTGGTTCACATATTGCGGTTTTACTTGCAAGGCTAGGATTGAAGAAAATTATACTAGTAGACTTTGATGAAGTTGAAGCAAGCAATTTGCACAGGCAAAACTATGAAATACTTGATGTTGGTAAGAAAAAAACTAAAGCTTTACATGAAAAATTGATAAGAGTAAATCCTTATATTGATTATGAAATATATGATGAAAAGCTAACAGCAGCTAGAATACCTGAAATCTTTAAAGATTCTTCTATTATATGTGAAGCTTTTGATGTTGCAAGTGAAAAGGCAATGCTAACTGAAACTGTTCTTACAAAAATGCCACAAACAATTTTAGTTGGTTCAAGTGGTATGGCTGGAATAGGTAACCCTAATGCTATTAAGGCTATGAAGAAAATGAAGAATTACTATCTTTGTGGCGATGAAGTAAGCGATGTAAAGCTTGAACAAACTTTATATGCTCCACGCGTTTCTCTTTGTGCATCAATGCAAGCAACCTTAATTACACAATTAATACTAGATGAGCTAGTTATATAAATACAGAGGAAATTATGAATACACAAGATACATTTAAACTAGGCAACCATGAATTTAATTCACGTTTTATACTAGGTTCAGGCAAATACAGCCTAGATTTGATAACTGCCGCTGTTGAGCATGCAGAAACTGAAATTATTACTTTAGCATTACGCCGTGCAAATGCTGGTGGTATTGCTAATATTTTAGATTATATACCAAAAAATGTAACTCTTTTACCTAATACTTCGGGTGCAAGAAATGCCGATGAAGCGGTAAGAATTGCAAGGTTAGCCCGTGAATGTGGTTGTGGTGATTTTGTTAAAATTGAGGTTATACCTGAAAGTAAATATCTTCTACCAGATAACTATGAAACTGCACGTGCAACTGAAGTTCTAGCTAAAGAAGGATTTATAGTTCTTCCATATATGTACCCAGATTTAAATTCTGCCCGCGATATGGCAAATGCTGGTGCGGCAGCAATTATGCCACTTGGTGCTCCAATTGGAACAAATAAAGGGCTTGTAACTAAAGAATTTATTCAAATTCTTATAGATGAAATTGACTTACCTATTATAGTAGATGCTGGTATTGGTAAACCCTCACAAGCTTGTGAAGCTATGGAAATGGGTGCGGCAGCTATTATGGCTAATACAGCAATTGCAACTGCACGCGATATTCCAAATATGGCAAAAGCGTTTAAAGATGCTATTATTGCAGGTAGAACAGCCTACAAAGCTGGCCTTGGAAGGGTAGTAGACAAAGAAGCCGTTGCCTCTTCTCCGCTAACTGGCTTCTTAGATTAATCTTTATTTATATAAGGTACACTTATTATGTCTATGAAATATTTAAAAAGCATGGAAATTATAGATAATGAACATGCAATGATGAATACTGTTCTAAAACAAGTAGAAGAAATTGATTTTTCTAAATTCACTAAAGAAGATGTAGCACGCGTATTAAGAAAGAATTATCTTGATATCGACTATAACGACTTCGCGGCTTTACTCTCGCCTGTAGCATTAGAATTTCTTGAACAGATTGCACAAAAAGCACAGGAAGTAACCAGAATGCGTTTTGGCAATACCATTTGCTTATTTACGCCTTTATATATAGCTAACTATTGTGAAAACCGCTGTATTTATTGTGGTTTTAACTGCGGTAATGATATTATACGTGCTTCATTAACCACCGAAGAAATGGAAACTGAATTTAAAGCAATTGCCGCAACTGGCTTGAAAGATATTCTTATTCTTACTGGTGAAAGCCGTAAAGATTCAAGCGTTGAATATATTGCACAAGCATGCAAAATTGCTAGAAAGTATTTTCCTAATGTTGGTATTGAAGTATACCCAATGAACTCTGGTGAATATGCTTTATTGCATGAAGCTGGGGTAGACTTTGTTTCAGTATACCAAGAAACATATAACCCAATTACTTACGATGAACAGCATTTAGGCGGCCCTAAAAAAGTATTCCCATATAGATTTTATTCGCAAGAACGTGCATTAATGGGCGGAATGCGTGGCGTAAGTTTTGGTGCTTTACTTGGCTTAGATGACTTTAGAAAAGATGCCCTTGCAACTGGCCTACATGCACATTACATTCAAAAGAAGTATCCGCATGCAGAAATT
>CAYJFV010000190.1:0-3771 GCA_964369275.1 uncultured Desulfovibrionaceae bacterium | reverse complement strand
TTCAATTCCTGTTATGGCTAAAGTAAGAATTGGTCATTTTGTTGAAGCACAAATTTTAGAAGCTATTGAAATAGACTACATTGATGAAAGTGAAGTGCTTTCACCAGCAGATGAAGTTTTCCATATTGATAAAACTAAATTTAATGTTCCATTTGTTTGTGGTGCAAGAAACTTAGGCGAAGCTTTACGTAGAATAAACGAGGGGGCAACAATGCTTCGTACCAAAGGCGAACCAGGCACAGGCGATATTGTACAAGCTGTTACGCACATGCGTTTAATTCAACGTGAAATTCGTGAAGTTGCTTCTTTAAGCACAGATGAATTATTCAATAAAGCTAAAGAATTACAAGTTCCTTATGAATTAGTATGCTATTTACACGAACATAAAAAACTTCCAGTAGTGAACTTTGCCGCAGGTGGCATTGCAAGCCCTGCTGATGCCGCACTAATGATGCAACTAGGTGCTGAAGGCGTATTTGTTGGTTCAGGTATATTTAAATCTGGCGACCCTGCAAAAAGAGCTGCTGCAATAGTAAAAGCTGTAACAAATTATACTGATAGCAAAATTCTAGCTGAAATTTCAGAAGATTTAGGTGCAGCTATGGTAGGTATTAACGCTGATGAAATTCAACTTCTAATGGCTGAACGAGGCAAATAATGATTGGCGTACTAGCTTGCCAAGGTGCATTTATTGAACATATTTTTATGTTGAATAAACTAGGTGTAGCCTCAAAAGAAATTCGTAAAAAAGCGGATTTAGATACGCCTTTCAAGGGTTTAATCTTGCCAGGTGGTGAAAGTTCTACTATTGGAAAATTACTTCACGATTTAGAACTATATAAACCATTAAAAGAATTAATCGTATCAGGTATGCCAGTTTTTGGCACGTGTGCGGGATTAATTTTACTTGCAAAAAATATAGAGAATGACACCCGTACACATTTTGGCACAATGGATATTCACGTACAAAGAAATGGCTATGGCAAACAATTAGGCAGTTTCTACACAAAAGGATTATTTAATAATACGCAAGTAGAAATGCCCTTTATTAGAGCACCTTATATAACTAAAGTAGAAGAAAATGTAGAAATACTTTCAGTTATTGATGGTAAAATTGTAGCCGCCAAACAAGAAAATCAACTTGTTACAGCCTTTCACCCCGAAGTTACGCAAAATACATATATACATGAATACTTTCTGAGCATGATAAAATAAATTGTTATGCTCCTTCATCAAAACACTCATTAGCCTCCCCACAAATGCTAATGAGTGTTTATATTTAATTTGCTACTATATTTTCACTACTAGGGGAATGATATTGCACTTGCATTTGTTCTTGTGTACGTGAATTACATAAATTTTCTACAACAAAATTAGTATTACCTTGAATTTGCTCAATTTCTTTTGCTATTTTGCACTCTTCTTCTGTAACAGGGTGTTCTTTACTCCACATAAGCATAAGTTCTTTTTGTGCATAAGGCATTGTAAATTCAGCATAAGTTTCTTCCATATATAGATAAGCTCTTGCAATTTTCCCGCGAGATTTTATAGGTGGCTCTACCATTTTATTTTCAATTTTCATATTGCACGTTCCAAAATCTACTTCTTCCTCAGGCAATAAAGCAAAGGAATAATTTGACCGCGAGGCATTCACAGCCCCAATTGCAGGGTATAAATTATACATATCCGCTTGCATGTAGCGAAAATTTTCATTTGCTTTTTCAGCACATGCTCTGCCCTTATAGCTCTTGCCCTTGCTGTTTTTACATATGGGGCTACCTTGTGTCCATTCAATGAAGTTTCTACCAAAGTTTTCCGCAGGTACTACATGCTCCCATTCAATTTTGTTTGCTCTATTTACATGTTTTTCAACTACAAAACCAGTGGGCAAAATTACATTTTTCTTAGTGTCAAAAAAGGCCTCACAATACAATGTTTCGCGGTTTTCTAAGCTGAAATATATCTTTTCTAATTCTTTTTTTGCTCTGCTAAATGAATAAATTTCTTCATTTTGTGCAAAAGAAAAATAAGGAAATAATAACAAAATAAGTACAAAAGATATTATACTTTTCCTTCTTCTAAACATAATTCAATTTCCTAGCATTATTGTTACAAATTAAATCGCTATTTTATTCACTAGTTATAAGCAATTCAATTTTAAAAATACATACAATGTAAAAAATTGTAAAGTAATATTGCAATGCTTCAAATTATAATTTATATAATATTATAGATACATAATGCTTTACTTATGCTCTATCTTCACTTAAGATGTAACAAACTGTTATATAGGTTAGAATATGAAAAATTTCTTCAAATTATTTTCAATTGTATGTTGTAGTCTTTTGCTTAATATCGCTTTACAAAGTAAAAGCTTGGCCCAAAACAATGAACAAATAGAAGCGTTAAACTCTATTGATGGCAATATTTCAAAAATGGTTGGGCAAATGATTTTATGCGGCTTTAAAGGGCATAGCATTGAAGATGACCCTGCCATGTATGAAGCAATTAAAGAAGGTAAGATTGGCGGCGTTATCTTTTTTTACAAGCATAAAGATATTATTGATTACAATATCAAATCACCACAGCAAGTTACGCAAGCTATTGCAGAAATTCAAAATCTATCACCCTACCCTATTTTTATTTCGATTGACCAAGAGGGCGGAATGGTACAAAGAATTTCTTCTAAAAATGGTTTTAAAGACTACCCAAGTGCGTATGAATTAGGGCAAGAAAGCGTAAAAAACACCTTGAAATCGGCAAAAATTCTAGCGGCAGATTTAAAGAATTTAGGCTTTAATTTGAATTTTGCCCCCGTAGTTGATGTACACAACCCAAAAAGTTTGGGCATTGGTCGTTATGAACGAGCTTTTCATAAAGACCCAAGAAAAGTTTCAAAATATGCACAAGCTTTTATTGAAGGCATGGAGAGTGAAAATATTATTCCAAGTATAAAGCACTTTCCAGGGCATGGAAATGCAACCAATGATACACATGATGGATTTACCGATATAACAGATACTTGGAAAAAATATGAACTTCTTCCATATAAAAATTTAATCGACGATGGTTATTCTGGCATTGTAATGACTGCCCATGTCTATCATGCTGAATTTGATGATAAACCAGCTACTTTATCATACAATGTAATTACTAAACTTCTTCGTGAAAGGCTTGGCTTTGAAGGAGTAGTTACAACTGATGACTTGCAAATGGGAGCAATAAGAAATTTATACACGCTTGAAGAAACAATTTTATATACCATTAATGCAGGTGTAGATATTTTATTGTTTGGCAATAATCTTGAATACGACCCTAATTTAGTAACAAAAATACATGAAACTACAATGAAACTTATAAGCGAGGGAAAAATTTCAGAAGAAAGAATAGAAGAATCTTGGCAAAGAATAAAAAAATTAAAACTAGAATATTTAATAGAGGGATAATATGTTAAAATTTATTGGCGAAATTAGAACACCTTATAATACTTTAGAAGAATGCCCTAAATTTATTGATGAAAATGGCCCAATGTGTCAAATTGTGTTAGAAAAAGAATATGAAGCTGGTTTACTTGGCTTAGAAGCTGGGCAGAAGATTTTAGTTTTATATTGGTTTGAAAGTAAATTCGAGGGGCAATTAATACAAAATAGGCGTGGACGTGGTAAAGAATTAGGAGTCTTTGCTTTGCGTTCGCCGCTTCGTCCTAACCCAATTGCAGTTTCTGTTTTAAAAATTGAAAAAATTGAAAATAATGTTATTGATGTGCGTGGC
>CAYJFV010000189.1:733-3789 GCA_964369275.1 uncultured Desulfovibrionaceae bacterium | reverse complement strand
GGGTTCTTAGGGAATTGACCTTCCCTAAGCCCTCGGAGAGAAAAAAAGAAAAAAACAAAAAAATAAAAAAGAATATTTTCATATCTTATTGACATAGAGTTTATCTGCTTTATTTTTTCATAGAATAATTTTTTGATTTTGGAGACGATATGAATAAACATGAATTTCGTTCTGATGTGCGTAAGGTATTGAATATTTTAACGCACTCGCTTTATACTAACAGGGAGATTTTTTTACGTGAGCTTTTATCGAATGCGTCTGATGCACTTGATAAGGTTCGTTTTTTACAAAGCCGTGGTGATGTAACTGCTAGTGATTTACCGCTTGAAATAAAGATTAGTATTGATAAAGACAATAATTCGCTTTGTATTCAAGATACTGGTATAGGCATGAAAGAAGCTGAACTTGTTGAGAATTTAGGAACAATTGCAAAGTCAGGCTCAGAAGAATTTTTGAAAGATTTAAGCGATGAAGCAAAGAAGAGTGACGCGGGCAGTGCTAGTGATGCTTCACAGATAATTGGTCGTTTTGGTGTTGGTTTTTATTCTGTTTTCATGGTTGCTGATAAGGTTGAAGTGTTTCAACACATGGTGCGGCTGATGCAAAAACATACATCTGGACTTCTGATGGCGAAGGTTCATTTACTGTTGAAGAATATAAGGGTGATGATGCTCCGAAACGCGGTACAGCGATATATATTCATTTAAAAGATGATGCAAAGCAATATCTTGAAGATTATGAATTGGAAGATATTATTCGCCGTCATTCTTCATTTTTACCTTTTCCAGTGTATGTTGCGGAGAAGCATGTAAACACAACTCCTGCTTTATGGAGAGAGCCAAAATCTTCCGTAACAAAAGAGCAGTATACTGATTTTTATAAGTTTTTAACTTATGATAAAGATGAACCTTTAGGCACAATTCATTTTGCAACTGATTCACCAATTCAGTTCAATATGCTTGTATTTATTCCTAACCAAGAGTTAGATATTGCACTTGCTCAGCGTGAGCAATACGGCTTAGATTTATATGCAAAACGCATTTTGATTAATCGCGATAATAAAGAATTAGTACCAAATTATCTTGCATTTTTGAAAGGTGTTGTAGATTCAGAAGATTTACCGTTAAATATTTCGCGTGAAACTTTGCAAGAAAATTTAGTTATTCGTAAAATTCAGCAAACACTTACAAAGCAAGCTTTGAAATATCTTGAAAGAACAGCAAGTGAAAATGAAGAATTGTATGCAAAAATTTGGAATACGCACGGGCAAATTTTCAAACTTGGCTATTCAGATTATTTGAATAAAGACAGCTATATGTCATTACTTCGTTTTAATTCTTCTGCTGAAGAAAATGACGAAGTTTTGGTAGGCTTTGAAAAATATACTCAAAATGCAAAGGCGAATTATCCGCTTATTGTTGAGGGTGAAGTTTCAGAAGAAGGCAAGCAAGAAAGTAAACAAAAATATATTTGGTATATTTCTGCACCGAATAGGGAAGCGTGTAAGCTAAACCCACTATATGAAACTTTCCGCCGTCGTAATATTGAAGTTCTTTTCTTGTATGAACCTATTGATGAAATTGTACTTGAATCAGTGGGTGAATATCAAGGCTTTAGCTTCAAAGGTATTGAGTTTGCAACGGAAGAAGACTTAAAAGACTTCCCAGAAATCAAAGACGAAAACGATACTCCGCCATTAAAAGATGAAGAAAAACCAATGCTTGATAACTTAATTTCAGCTATTAAAGCATGCCTTGGCGATTTAGTAAAAGATGTTCGCACCTCAAGCCGTTTAGCTTCTGCACCTGCTGCATTAGTTGGAGCTGATGGAACTTCCTCTTCAATGGAAAAGCTAATGCGTGCAATGACGAAAGATACAACGCCACCTAAGAAGATTTTTGAAATTAATCCTGATCATCAACTTGTAAGAAACTTGCTTACAATCTACAAAGCAAACCCTGATGATGTGCTGTTGAATGATATGATTCAAACCTTATTTGAAACAACTCAATTACTAGATGGATATATTCAAGACCCGCATACTCTTGCAAACAGAGTGAACAATTTATTACAAAAATCTTCTGCTTGGTACACAGAAATCAAGAAAGATTAATAGTGCTGGCTGGGGGAAATTCCCTCAGCCATTTTTTATTAACTTGCACACTTGCAAAATTAACTTACTGTATTATAATAGTAAGGTAGATTGCTTGTAAAAGCATGTAGAAATTATTAGCGAGAAAAATTATGAGCACAAATAATAATTCAAATGTATTACCAGAAATTTCTTTTTCAACTTTTATTCTTTCTCTTTCCTCGTCGGCTCTTGCTCACTTAGGCGAAGTTCCACACCCAGAAACAGGCAAAAAAGAGCAAGATTTACTTATGGCATCGCATACAATTGATGTGCTTGATATGCTACAAGATAAAATTAAAAATGGCTTAGATGCAGAAGAAGAAAAATTATTAAATGGCTTGCTTTATGAACTACGCATGAAGTATTTGGCTTTAAAAAAGTAATATTTAAAGGATATAACTTATGAGAGTTGGTTTAGTTGGTGTATCTGGCTATACAGGTATGGAACTTGTGCGTCTTCTAATTTCGCACCCAAAATTTGAACTTACTGTTGTTACTTCACGTCAAGAAGAAGGTAAAAAACTTGGTGAAATTTATCCTTTTATTCGTGGATTAAAAGGGGAAGATATTGTTATATCAAACCCAAGCCCAAAAGAACTAAAAGAAGCAACCGACTTAGTTTTTCTAGCTGTTCCGCACGGTATAGCAATGGATATGGCAAAAGAATTGCTTGAAGCTGGCTGTAAAATAGTAGACCTTTCAGCCGATTTTCGCCTAAAAAATGCCGATGTTTTCAACGAATGGTATAAAACAGAACATAAAGTACAAAATTTACTTGATGAAGCTGTATACGGCTTACCTGAATTATATGCTGATGAAATTAAAAAAGCTCGCTTAGTTGCAAACCCTGGGTGCTATCCTAGCTCCTCAATCTTAGGGCTGTATCCAGCTGTAAAGCACGGTATTATCTCCACCGAGAATA
>CAYJFV010000189.1:0-723 GCA_964369275.1 uncultured Desulfovibrionaceae bacterium | reverse complement strand
CGCAAAGTCAGGCACAAGCGGAGCAGGCAGAAAAGCAAGCGTAGGTACACTTTATTGTGAAGTGAACGATACATTTAAAGCATACGGGCTTGCAACCCATCGGCATACACCAGAAATTGAGCAAGAAATATCAAATATTGCAGAAAAAGAAATTATATTATCTTTCAACCCGCACTTAGTGCCAATGAATAGAGGTATTCTTGCAACTATTTACACAAATTTAGCTAAAAATATGTCTATAGAAGAAATTCATAAATTGTATGAAGAAATGTACGCATCTCACCCTTTTGTACGCGTATTACCAATAGGTAGTTTGCCTGAAACTAGATATGTTCGTGGTACAATGTTCTGCGATATTGGGCTAACTATCTGCAAAAGAACAAAAAGATTAATCATTACTTCCGCTATTGATAATCTTGCACGAGGGGCTTCAGCACAAGCTATAGCAAATGCAAACCTTATGCATGGCTTAGATTTAACAACAGGCTTACTTTCTGCACCTATTATGCTATAATTATTCATTAAAAAATAAAAACTCTTAGCCCCTCACTCTAATACAATCGAGTGAGGTTTTTTTTGTTGCTTTTAATTTTGGAAAGATATACACTCCCAACGCATAAAAGACTTATAATTACTCTTGACAATAATGGTTACTATTAGTATTATATAAAGAAGAGAGTAACTAATAATATATGAGGCATAATATGCATACAGAAAAAACAT
>CAYJFV010000188.1:0-3805 GCA_964369275.1 uncultured Desulfovibrionaceae bacterium | reverse complement strand
CAAATACATATCTTCAACAAGTAGTGCAAAAGAACCACAATTAAAGCTAGAAGTAGATAATACAAAGGAAAGTTTTCACACTACAACACCTTTGCATTACGTCTTGCCAAGCCTAAATTTTGAAGAATTGCAAAATAGTAAAGCTTCGGACCTTACCGCTAATACGCGTGGTAAAATAATACATTCATGCTTTGAACACTATTTCAAACTTTGTAAAACAGATAGAGATTGTGATAAGAAAATTATTGCATCTATCTTAGCTAATAATCTATTGCCCTTGCAAGTAGAGCAGGAACTTAAAGAAGATATAACTAAAGCTTTTGATTGGTTAAAATCGCTTGCTGATTGGGAGGGGTGGCTACAACAAGAAATTCTAAGCGAGCAGAATTTACAAAATGAGGCAGGTAATAACCTAAGGTGCGATTTATGTTTAATAGACAATAAAAATGTACATATTATTGACTTTAAAACTGGTGAAATAAATACACAATATGATTTGCAATTAATGAAATATATAGATGCACTTACAGCTATGCCTGCTTTTAAAGGCTATAAAATTTCAGCTTCACTCCTTTACCTAGATAAGCAAATAATTCAAGCAATTGATTATGAGGGTTAGAACTATGCCTCAATTTTATATAAGTGATTGGAAAGAAAATTTCTTTGAAGTATTATACAATTTTACAATAGAAAAAACGAATAATAATCTTCAAAAAGCAATTATGGTTTTTCCTACTATGCGTTCAAAACGTATAGCCTTAGAATACTTTCAAAATAATACAAGAAATAGCTTTTTACCAGAAATGCTTACAATTCCTGAACTTCTTGTATATTGCCAAGAAGCATGGCTAAATGTAAAATTACTTAGTGCAAAAAATATAGATAGCCTTGAAAGTATTGCCTTATTGTATGACATCGTTTCAGAATTAGCTATAACTGAAAACAATAAAGTAGAAGATGAATTTAATCTTTATTCACGCATGCTTAGCTATACTGAAACAAGCAATACTTTCTTTCAAAAGGAATTGAAGTCTTTTAAACATTTTTATTCTTATGGTCAGTATCTTCATCAAATAATACAAGAATGTTTCGATGAAAATAGTAAAGCACTTTCTTTGCCCTATGCTGGCGAAGAAATGAATGAATTTTCACTGTATCTGCTTGAAAACCTTAGAAATATCTTTACAATGTATCATATTCGCTTAGGGCATGAATCGCTTAGCACAAAAGAATATATTAAGTTTTGCCTTGCTCAAAAAATTGAAAAAGAAGCACAAACACTTCCACTATTATTTCAAAACAATATGCTATTTTTTTGCGGGTTAGACCAAATTTCAGGCACAGAAGAAGCTTGCTTGCAATATTTTAGTAAACAAAATTCTTTTTTCTTGTTTTCTACTGATCCTAAGCTTGCTACAAAGCCACAAAATGCACATTGGAGTACATCTTTCTATAAAGAATGGGCTACAAAATGGAATATAAATTTTGAGCTTATAAATGTAGAAAATAAGCCTAAACATAGTACACAATACTATTTTCATCAAGCATTTGATACTCATTCACAGTTTCAAAATCTAAACTTATCAAAAGAAAATACTGCACTTCAAGACACTGCTTGTATCATCAATAGTGAGGAAAGTTTAACTCCTCTTTTATATAACTTAAATAATTCATTTTTAGAAGAAGATATAAATGTTACTATGGGGTATTCATTAAAGAATACTAATTTATATAGACTTATATATCTATTTGATAAAATTAAATTAAATATAAGAAAAATTGAAGTTAAAGCTAAAGTAGAAAATGAGAAAAATAAGAAAAATAAATCTAAAGCAAAACTTGAAGAAAATTCAAGTAAAAATAAATTGTATAAATTGAATTTTTCTGAGGAAAAAGTTTATCTTCGTTATGCTGATTTACTAGAATATGTTTCTTTTTCTTTTTTCAATATAGATAATGAAAACTTAATATCAAGGCTTAAAGATGAACTTCTTCAAAAAGAATCGCCTTACATTTGCATAAATGAAGAGCTTGCTAGTGAAAGTTCGTTAAATGCATTACTTGAACCTTTATTATTACTATTATTTGAATGGTTTAGCGTTCAAAGTTTAGCTAATATTGTAGATTTTATTTTTAAACTTGATAGTGTTTTAACTTCTAAATTACATGATATGCCTTTAGAAAGGCTTGCCTTGAACAAACTTATTGATAAGGCATTGTATTGGCAGAAGAAAACAAGAATTATTGAAGAAAATTTAGGCTATGAATTGTGTGCATCACTTGTGTTAGATTTTCTTTCTTCCTCAAGTGTTGCCTTTGAACATCATTCAAATAAAGCTATGCAAATACTAGGGCTTAGAGAAACAAAACTTCTTCCTATAGAAACAGTTCATATTTTTGATGCAAATGATGATGTGCTACCACCAAGAGCAGAGGAAAACCCATTACTGCCTGAAAAAATGCGAAAGGCTATCGGTTTAAAAAGCATACGTGCAAACGAAGTATATACTGCCCATACTTGGTATAGGCTTCTTGCTACAGCAAAAACGGCACATCTATACTGGCAAGAATCGTCAGTTAAAACCTTATTTGATGATAAGAAAATACCCTCACCTTATGTTGAAGAAGCCTTGTGGATTGTAGAGCAAGAAAAAGGCAAAATCCTAAAGCCAGATGCTTCACAGTTTACACAAGCACAATGTGTTGTGGAACTTAACCCAAAAACTCATGCTATTCCAGTAACTAACGAAATACGAAATGCTATAAACGCTATGTGTAAGCATGCTTTTTCCCCCTCTAAACTTGATGTTTTTCTCTCATGTCCTTTAAGGTTTTTCTATCAATACATTGCTAATTTCAAAGCTATGGAAGAAGTGGTTGAAGGGGAAGATGCACGCCTTTTAGGTAACTTAGTACACTCTTTCATGGAAAATATATTTCCAGAATCTAATAAAAAAATAGATAAAAGTGAAGTTATTGCAAGGTATACAAAAGAAATAAAAAAGTTTGATGAATACGTAAAGAACGAAAATTTAGATAAAATATTGCCAGCTGAAAGTTTATTTTTATTAAAAACATCATTTCCGTATAGAATGAATAAATACTTGCAAAATCAAGAAGATAGCATGAAAATTTTGCATGTAGAAAAGCAATTTTCTGCAAAATTAAATTCTAATATGCATAATAATGCTTTTTCTTTTCATGGCTATATTGATAGAATTGATGAAAGGCAAAATGAAGAAGGTAAACAGCTAATTTTATTAGACTATAAAACAGGTTCAGTAGAGAAAAAAATACATTCTGAAAATTTTTGGAAAAATGATGAATTATTTTCTTCATTTTTATCTTCAATTAAATCTTATGATGAAATTATGGCTCAAAACCTCTTGTCAAGCTTATATAAGTCGTCAAGTTCTTTACAAATGCCTATTTACCTCTTCTTGACACATCAGAATAACTGTCTTATAGATAATGCTGTTTATGTTGATTTGTTCGACACTTGCAAAGAGAGAGCGGTATTATCTCAAGAATGTGATAAAGATACAATTATTGGTAAGCAAATTCCTTTAATATTAGAGTATCTTATGCACTACATTGAAAATATTAAAGTTTTCTCAAAAACTGAACACTCGCCATGTGGCTGGTGTCCTTATAGTATGTATTGCGGATAATGGGTTTGTCTGCAATATTTGTTAACATATATCTTTTATAAAGGATTGAATTAATGAACATTCCTAGTTTAAAAATCGGGGAATTAACAGCTACTGTTCCAGTTGTACTAGGTGGAATGGGTGTTGGGGTTTCT
>CAYJFV010000187.1:0-3824 GCA_964369275.1 uncultured Desulfovibrionaceae bacterium | reverse complement strand
GAGGTTGACTTGTGGGGTAAAGTAGCCGCAGGGGCCCAAGCAAGCGAATATAGCTATAAAGCTACTGAAGAAGACTTGCTAACCACTGTACTTACCATTTCTTCCAGTATTACGAATAATTATATTGATCTACTTGCTGTAAGAGCCGAATTAAAAACACTTGAAGAACAAAAAATATTAAATGAATCTATGCTAAAAGCCCAAGAATTACGTTATAAATATGGGCAAGCAACAAGTTTAGACGTTGTTCAACAACAAGAACAGCTTATAAAAGCAAATGCACAAAAACCTACTTTATTAGAACGAGAAAGACAATTACTAGCAAGCTTAGCTTTACTTTGCGGTGAATTGCCTACATATAAAATAGAGATAGAAGAACATGACTTACCGCAATTACCCCCTTTACCTAAAACGGGCATACCAGCACAAATTTTAAAAAATAGACCTGATATACGTGCCGCAAAGTATAGACTATTAGCAGCAGATAAAAATTTAGCCATTGCAAAAGTAGCCTACCTACCAGACCTTTCAATAAGTGCTTCAAACGCTACAAGTTTAGCTACATTTTCTTCTGATTTGCTTAACAATTGGGTAACTTCACTTAGTGCTGCACTCTCGGGTGTTATTTTTGACTGGGGTAACACTTCAGCACAAACAAAAAAACAAGATGCCTCTACAAAAGAAGCGTATATCAATTATATAAAAACTGTTTCAGAAGCTCTTGATGAGGTCAATACCGCCTTATTGCTTGAAATCGCACAAACAGATTATATTTCAAACCTTGAAGAGCAATATAAATATCAGCAAATAGCCTTAGCAGAATCTGAAACAAGATATATGTTAGGGCAAGATACTTTTTTACGCTATATAACACAATTACAGGCCGTGCAAAACATGCAAACCACTTTATTAAATGAAAAAGCTGAATTACTAAGTTTAAGAGTTGAGCTTTATAAAGCTTTAGGGATTAATATATGAAAAATAAAAAAACCATTATATGTATAATTTTAATTCTCCTTTCATTTTGCTACATTGCATACAATATGCTTAACGCACCTAAAGTAATGCGTAGTAGACCAGCAACAATTGCTCAGGCTGCTAATGTATACCGCGTAAGCGTTGGCTCTGTTCCTGTATATATTGAAACTGTTGCAACTCTAATACCTTTTCAAAGTATCATACTAAAAAGCAAAGTTGGCGGAACTATAGAATCTTTATCGCAAGATTTTGAAACGGGTGCCATTATTGATAAAGGCTCTACCCTACTTACCGTTGAAAAGCGTGATTATGAAAACGCGGTAAAAAAACTTGAAGCCACTCTTGAAAAAGCTAAAGCAGATTATCAGGTAGAACTTGGTTATCAAACTATTGTACAAGAAGAACTAAAGCAACTTGAAGGTATACGTGCTGACCAAGCGGCGGCTCAACAACTTCATACAGACTTAACACTTAGAAAACCTCAGCTAAATCAAGTGCTTGCAGATTTATCAATTGCTGAAGCCAACTTGCAAGATGCTATATACGACCTTGAACAAACAGAAATAAAGTCGCCTTTTGATGCATTTATTCTTACAAGATCTGTTTCTGTAGGGCAGCACATTTCAGCAAATGAAACTTTAGCCGAGCTTGTAAGTGTTGATAAATATTTAGCTGATGTAGCTATTCCAATTGATACTTTGTATAATAACAATTTACTTTCATATAAAAATAAAGAAGTACCAATTGAAATTGCTACAAATTATGGCGAAACGTGGGAAGGTAAGCTTGAACAAATAGTAAGTGCCCTTACAACTGATTCTCGTATGGGTAAGATAATAGTTAGTGTTGATGACCCTTTAGCTCTTGAAAAAAATAGCTCTAAAGTACCTTTATTGTTAGGTGATCAAGTTAATGTACGTATTTTAGCAGGTACGTATAGCGATGTTATAAAACTTCCACGCTCTTGCGTTTTCAACAGCACCACTATTTGGGTGATTGATAATGAAAACTTATTAAAGCAAAAGAAAATTGATATTATTTGGGCTGACGGCGATAATGTTTATATTAAAAGCTCTGAACTTCCTAATAATTCTTTGGTGTTATATTCAGGAATAAATAACCCTGTTGAAAATCTTCTTATAAAACCAACTATTGCTAATTTATCAGATGTAGAAATTGAAAAAATACAAGCTGTTGAACAAGAGCAAGAACAACAAAGAGCTCAAGTACGTAGAATGCAAGCAGAAGAAGCACAACGCAATAGCGAAAACATGCCACAAAGACGTAACCCAGGCGAGGGGGCAGAAGGCAGACAAAGACCAGAAGGTGCAGCACAAAGGCCTAATAGAGCGGTAGGTGGAGAATAGCCCAATGCAACAAAAAAGAACAACAAAAATATCTTCTAAAAGAATTTGGCAAGGTCCAATAGCATGGATGGTGCAAAACTCTGTTGCGGCAAACTTACTATTACTTTCTATGCTTATAGGTGGTTGTATTTTTATGGTGTCTATGCATCAAGAAATTATGCCACCAACAGATACAGATACTGTAACCATTAGCTTATCACTATCTGGGGCTAGCCCTGAAGAAATTGAAACAAGCATGGTACACGTTGTTGAAGCAAATGTGCGTGATGTTGAAAATGTTGATGAAATTAGCTCAAGAGTAAATAACGGCTCTGCAAGAGTTTCTGTAACCATGGTAGAAGGTGCAGATAGAGATAGATTTTTGCAGGATATTCAAAACGAAGTTACAAGAATACGAAGTTTCCCCGATGAAGCTGGTACACCTGTAGTATCTATCAATAAAAGAGTAACTGATGTTATGTCTATTATTCTTTATGGCTCACAAGATGTTTTATTCTTACAAGAATGGGCTGAAATTGTAAAAGATGAACTTATTGCTCAGCCTAACATAAGTCAAGTTGATATTGATAATAACTTTGATAGAGAAATTCAAATTGAAATTTCACAAGCTACTTTAAGAAAGTATGGTATTACACTTGATGAAATTGGCTCTACTATAAAAAATTCATCAATAGAACAAGGTGCAGGGAATATTGAAACTATACACGGTGATATATCAATAAACTTTGACGATAGAAGAGATTATGCCCAAGAATTTGGCGAAATTGCAATACTTACTCCTTCCGATGGCTCAAGACTGCTACTTTCAGATATTGCAAATATAGAAGAGACTTTTTCAGAAGCTCGCTCTTGGTCAAATTATAATAATTCAGCAGCTTTACTTATTGAAGTTTCAAGTACGGGCGGGCAAAAACCAGCTACAGTTGCAAGGGAAGCTCAAGAAGTTATTGAAGATTTAAATACTCGCTTACCAGGTGGGCTAAAACTAGCAATTCAATCAAACTATGCAGACGACTTTGTAGAGCGTGGTCAACTATTAATAGGCAATGCTTCCTTAGGTGTATTTCTTGTTTTTATATGTTTAGCAATATTTTTACAACCAAAACTTGCTGTATGGGTAAGTATTGGTATTCCAGCTTCTATATTAGGTTCTTTTCTTGTTCTTAATCCCTATGGTTCATCTATCAACATGGTAACTATGTTTGCTTTTATTTTAACCTTAGGTATTGTTGTTGATGATGCTATCGTAGTAGGCGAAAATATACACATTTGGCGTAGAAAAGGATATTCTAAACAAGAAGCTGCGGTTTTAGGCACTAAAGAAGTTGTTGCTCCTGTTGTGTTTAGTGTGCTTACTAATATTGTAGCTTTTCTTCCTATTTTATTTTTACCTGGTACTACAGGTAAAACATACCAAGCAATAGTACCTGTTGTAGTGGCTGTTTATGCATTTTCTTTAATTGAAAGTATATTTGTATT
>CAYJFV010000186.1:1641-3840 GCA_964369275.1 uncultured Desulfovibrionaceae bacterium | reverse complement strand
CAAGAGATAAAACCAGTAGCTTTTGAAACAAGTTCATCGTGCAAAACTTTAGTGGCTGAGATAAATTCTTCATCCATGATATTTTTCTTTAACTTGTAAGACATATTCCATACTGCTTTTGACATAAGTTTGTCCTCCTAAAATTTTTCATCATATAAATAGCAATCTTTGGTGTGGTCGTTTACCATTCCAGTTGCTTGCATAAAGGCATACATTGTTGTTGAACCTAAAAACTTAAAACCTAGCTTTTTGAAGTCTTTACTTATTTTATCTGAAAGGGGAGTTGTGGCTGGTAGCTCGTGTATGTTTTGCCAATTGGCTATTATTGGTTTGTTATCAACATAAGCCCATAGCATTTTATCAAATGAGCCGTGAATTTTTTGTAATTCTAAAAAGATTTTTGCATTGTTAATTGTAGCAAGAATTTTGCCTTTATGGCGAATAATTTTTTCGTTTTGAAGAAGTTCTTCTACTTTTTTATTATCATATTTTGCAACAAGTTCAGGGTTAAAGTTATCAAAAGCAAGTTTAAAATCTTCTCTTTTTTTTAGAATGGTAATCCAAGAAAGCCCAGCTTGAAAAGCTTCAAGGCTAAGCATTTCAAAAAGCTTAATATCGTCGTGAACTGGTTTACCCCACTCATTATCGTGGTAATCTTTATATATTTGGGTTTCATCAACCCATGCACACCTTATTTTGTTTTGCATAAATTTTCCTTATATTTTTTGTGTGAAAGTTCTATATATATTATGTGCACTAAACATGCAAATAAAAATTTTTTATATACAAATAATTATACTAAATTAAAAAAATTATAATTAATCGTTTACAAGTCAACAAAAAAATGTTACACTTTTCACATGGAAAATTTATCAAAACTATATCCGCAAGAAAATTTCTTTTTTACCTCTATATCTATACTTTATAGAAGGTATCAGGTTTTTATTAATGATGAGATTGAAAAATTTGGTCTTACCTCAACAGAACTTCCTTATTTAATAGCACTTTTGTTTAAGCAAGATGGCTATAGACAAGATGAACTGTATAAAATGATACGCATTAATAAAGCTGCAACTTCTAGGGCTTTACAGTCTTTAGAAGAAAAGGGAATGATTGAACGCACAATATGTGCTAACAACTTAAAGCAACGTCAAGTCTTCCTAACTGCTAAGGCTTTTGAAATAAGAGATGATTTGTTTAGTATTATTTTAAAATGGGGCAGTCTTGTTTTTGATGGGATTGATGAAAATGATAAAAAAATTACTATTAGAACTTTAAAAAAAATGGCTTATGGACCTGATGCCGAAATAGAATAAAGGCAAAAATAAGTATATAAAATAAAAAAAGCTGATTATACACTTTGTAAAGTCAGCCTTTTTTATTGTGCTTTTATAAATTATTTCGCTATATAATTATATATTTCATCAAAGAAAGAGTTAATTATTTCATCGTCTTCTACTAAATTTATAACCGAGGGTGAAAAAAGTTGTCGTTTTTTTAATGAAGCTAAACTTGGCATTGCAAAGCATTTTTTGGGTAAGCCCTCAATATCAGGTAGTTGCGTGCATACATCTTTATCGGCTTGGTTTAGTATAAGAATTTGTTTGTCTAGCCCAAGCTCTTTTCCCATTTTTCCAACTTCTGCGGCAGTTTCTAAGGCACGCATGCTTGGCTCGGAAATAACAAGTAAATAGTCTACATGCGAAACTGTTCCACGCCCTAAATGCTCAACACCCGCTTCCATATCAACAAGTACCCATTCTTCTCTTTCAAGTACAAGATGTGCTAATAAAGCCTTAAGCAAAGCATTTGCCGCACACGCACAGCCACCGCCTGCTTGAACCCCACCCATAACTAATAAGTGCTTTTCCCCTTGCACATCTTCACTAAGAGGTAAAGAAATTGAAAGAGATTGCGGTAAGTCGCTTACTTTTGGGTTTAAGTCCATAATAGCTGAATTTGACGGATATATACGTTCCATCAACAAATCTTCACGAGTAATCAAAGGTTCGGGAATTTCACTTTTGCTTATTCCTGAAGCTTGCCCAAGTGAAAGAGAGGTATCGGCATCAACTAGCCATACAAATTGCCCTTTTTGTGCTAAATAATCAGCAAATAAAGCAGTGAGGGTTGTTTTGCCAACGCCCCCTTTGCCAGCTACAGCAATTTTCATATTTTCTCCGCACAGTCTACAAAAAA
>CAYJFV010000186.1:0-1541 GCA_964369275.1 uncultured Desulfovibrionaceae bacterium | reverse complement strand
CCAAGAGCTTCAAGAATTGCTTCATTAGAAAAGCCTGTCATTAATTCTACTGGCTCAACAGGAATTTCAACGCGATTTTTGTCACGTTCTAAGAAAGCATCAATTGCAATTTGTACAATTTTTTCAGCTTCTTCTCTGCCATTATGTGGGTGAATTGTAAAATGTGTTGCCCCTGTGAAACGAGCTTTATCCGCCGTATCAATAAAACGAGTATGGTAACAACCAGCTACTTGTACAAGGCTTGGCATAATACATTGATAATCAACAACAATTGCTTCAACAGCACCAGTTACAATTGCAAGTTCAGTCATTAAATGGTTGCCTGCAAGCGGAATACCCTGACGCATTAAAACTTCATTACCTGTACAGCATAAGCCTGCAACAGTAATGCCTTTTGCACCGTTTGCCTTAGCTTTTTCAATCATTTTAGGGTCACGAGCGGCGGCTAAAATCATTTCTGAAACTATAGGGTTATGCCCGTGAACAAGAATGTTCACATTTTCTTCTTCAATAACACCTAAGTTTACAGTAGACATGCGAGGTTTAGGCACGCCGAACATAACATCACAAAGTTCAGTTGCAATCATTGAACCAGCCCAGCCGTCCGCAAGTGAACAGCGAGCCGCGTGAAGTAGAGTATTAGGTGCATCGTTATCACAACCCATGTGTGTTCTATGCATCATTTCAGCAATTTCACGGTCAACACCACGCGGGGTAATATTCAGTTTTTCCCAAATAGCACGGCGTTTTTCAGGCACACGCGAAATAAAGCTTACTGCTTTTCTTCTACTGCCAAAATCTGAATAGAAAACCTCAACTAAATCTTTAGATATATCTTCAATTGAGCGATTTTCAGTTACAACACCAACTTCGCTAGCAATTTGAATTAATTTCTTTTCTTCTTTTATTGAATAGTGTTTTGTATGTCCTTCAACAATTGCTTCAAAAGCTTCAAGCACATCACGCCCGTGGTCGGAGTGACCTGCTGAACCACCAGCTACAAATCGCCCAAAGTTACGGGCAACAATAACATCAGCATCAGCACCGCACACACCGCGGGATAGTTTACCCCCAGGTGTTGCCTTAGAGCTTATTCTACATGGCCCCATGATACAGTTTTTACAGGTTGTACCTAGTTCACAAAAATTACAGTGCGGAGTTTGTTGTGCTAGTCTATCCCAAGCAGTTTCCACTCCGTCATTTTTTGCTTTAGCAATCATTTTTTGGGCGTCTTGCCAAATAGACATATCTTCAATATTCTTTTCTTTCTTTTCCATAAAACCTCCATAAGTATTTAACTTAGTGTGTTAGATTATTAAATTAGGTTAAGGTAAAATAAATTAAATTTATATTATTATGGCGTTATGATAAAGTCAAGTAATGTGAAATATAGATTTATTTTAGTTTTTTATTTACTGCATGAACAGCTCTTCACACTTTACGCGAACGTTTTTCATAAATTCCTTTACGCACGTACTTAAGTACGCTTACGCAGGAATTTTTAAAAGAACGTCGACTTTATTAATATAGATTTTGGTTTC
>CAYJFV010000185.1:1832-3870 GCA_964369275.1 uncultured Desulfovibrionaceae bacterium | reverse complement strand
CCCATTAAAGGAATGAATATTTCTTTTAATGCTCGTATTCAGCCTGTGTCTTTTAGCAAAAACCCTGGTATTCTGCCTGCTGAAAATTTTTGGCATAACCAAAATGTATATTATACAAGCTATTTAACTATGCCAAACACAAGCCTAAATACAAAAGGCGAGGGAACTTTTTTAGCAAAGGCACGAAACACATTATACATAAAATATGTTGAGCAATGCAAAGATGCAGCAGGTGCAATTAGCCCCGCGAAAGCTTTATTAATAAGTATTCTTTTTGGTGAACGCTTCTTTTTAACTACTGATACACTACAAATTTTTACCGAAACTTCACTTGTGCATACTCTTGCTTTATCGGGCATGCATTTAGGTTTTGTTGGGCTTTGTGCATTTGTATTATCTAAGCTGCTAGTGCATTTAAAACCAAAAATCTTATATAAATTTCCTTTTCCAATACTTTTAGGATTTTTTAGTTTGCCTTTAGCTTTAGCATACCTTTGGCTTGGCAACATGCCTATTTCACTTATTCGTGCCTCGTGCATGCTTATAATTTTTTGGTTTGCCCTTATTATGTATAAAAGGCTGTCTTTACTTGATAATCTTATTATGACAGCAAGCCTAATTTTACTTATTTTACCAAGAGCATGGGCAGATATTAGCTTTCAACTTTCTTTTCTTGCAGTGCTTTCTATTGCGTTAACTGCCCCGCTTTTTACTGAATTTAAAAACTATCTTATAAGTAAAAATGAAGAAAGAAAATTGTCACTTACTATGAAATTTTTGCTTTTTTTCTTAGCTCTTTTTTGGACTTCATTTACTATACAAATTGCATTATACCCTATTCAAGCCTACACTTTTGGAACTATAAGCCCATATTTTATACTTAATATTATTTGGATTCCTCTTATCGAATTTCTAGTTTTGCCTTCGGCTTTTTTGTCTTTATTTACAGTTGAAATACCTAGTATTTCACAAGCTTTTATAGCTTTTGCAAGTGCAGTTACTGATATTTTTATAAACCTACTAAACTACCTAAACAGAAGTGAAATATCATTAATCCAAGGCTACCGCTTTGACTTATGGCAAGGTATTGGATTTTATTTACTTATATTTTCTATTATATATTATAAATTATTAGCAAAAAGCACTTATATATGTATGATATGTTCTCTTGTTCTACTTTTTTCTGCACCAATTTATAAGTTAGCCGATAATGTATCTAATCAAGACAGAGTAAACGTTACGCTTCTTGATGTAGGGCAAGGGCAAAGCGTACTTATTGAGTGGAGCGAGGGCTACAAAACAAAGCGTGCCTTAATTGATGCAGGCGGAGTATTTGGAAATCGCTTCGACACTGGCAAAGATACAGTAGCAAAAGTGCTTACTTATCAAGCTATGCCCAAACTTGACTATGCCTTTGTTTCGCATTTCGATTCCGACCATGCGAAAGGCATGTTTCATATTGTAGATCATTTTAATATTGAGAACTTCTTGTATTCTTTTTACAGTAAAAATGAAGATATGCGTAAAAATCTACTTGCAGATACTGAAAGGCATAACATAGCACAGTATACTCTTGAAGTTGGTGATATTTTACCTTTAATTCCTAATAAATTATGGTTTGAAGTATTATTTCCACCGCCTACAGGTAATTTTTCTTCAAATAATTCTTCACTAGTTTTACGCCTTGTATATAAGGGCAAGGGGCTTGCTCTTATTTGTGGCGATAGTGAAGGAAGTGCAATTTCTCGTATGCTTGAATTGGATAATACACTAAAAGCTGAATTATTAATTCTACCACATCATGGTTCGGGTAATAGTTATAATGAAAGTTTCTATGCACACGTACAACCTAATTTTGTGGTTGCTTCGGCCTCGTATAATAATAGATATGGCTTTCCTAGCAAAAAAATTGTTGAATATTTTCAACAGCAAAATATAAAAGTGGACTATACCGGCAAACTTGGTGCTATTAAATATACCTTTAATGATGGTGTAATTGAATAAGTAAATTTTTCCCTTGGCATGGTTATTGCTCTAT
>CAYJFV010000185.1:0-1822 GCA_964369275.1 uncultured Desulfovibrionaceae bacterium | reverse complement strand
TTGAATACAATTTCTTTCGCGGAAAGCTAGATTAAGTGCAAATTTTTCCCTTGGCACACTTATTGCTCATTATACTCTGAATAGGAAGTTTTTCCCTAAGGAGTTGCTTATGATGAGCGCACTATATACAGGAGCAAGCGGTTTAAAAACTCATAGTTCAGGCTTAAACCTAGTCTCTAACAACCTAGCGAACGTAAATACTGTTGCATATAAACAGCAGAATTTTATCTTTCAAGATATGCTTTATACTGATTTGCAGTTAGGCACATCTAATTCAACTGTATCTAACGAACTAGGTCATGGCTCAATGCACTTTGCAGCACGTACTCTCTTTCAAGAGGGGCCTTATGAATCAACCACAAATGCAACCGATTTAGCAATTAACGGTAAAGGTTATTTCCAAGTTCAAGCCGATAATGGCGAAACCTACCTTACCAGAGCAGGCAACTTTACTTTTGATAAGGACGGCTTCTTAGAAGACGGTGGTGGTTCTAAACTTTTAGCTTATCCTATAGACTTTGAAAGTGGTGTTGAGGGTGGCTCGCTTGTACCTGTACAATTTGATACAACCGATAGCACTTTTACATCTCCACCCGCAGCTACAACATCTATTATAGCAAGTTTAAACCTTGGTTTTAGCCAAAACGCTATTAGCGATTATCAAATGGTAACCGTGCCAGCTCCAACTCCTACCGACCCTAACGCAACAACACAAATAGAACAAGCAATTGACCCATATTTTTCATTATTAAATAATTATAACGCTACTTTAGATGAACCTTTAACAAACGTGCCTTATTCTCAGCCTTTAACTGTATACGACGCAAACGGAAATAAACAAGAATTAACTATTCAATTTGATATGGCTACTGAAGATAGTGGTCAAAAAACAATGGAATACATTGTAACTATCGACCCTGAGCTTGATGGCAGAGCTGGTATGCTTGATGCCAATGGCGACCCTACTGAAAAAGCAGGCTTATTGATGAGTGGTACACTTACATTTTCATCTAGTGGTGAACTTATCGACATGTCCGCCTTTACAGCCGCAGAGGGAAGCGATTTATCTGACTTATCTAACTGGACTCCGTCCGCTTTAGATGAAGACGGCACGCCCATTATTGCACTTAATATAGCTGGTAGTGGCGTTCAAAATGTTAGCATAAACCTAGGCGGAAGAGCTTCAAATGGTTGGACAAATTCAAATATAACTGCTGCTGACATTGCAAATGATAATGATTTACTTCCAAGCATTGGTTTACCACCTGATTTAATTGCATCTGCAACTTCTGCGTATACTGGCTCATCTAACCTAGCGGATTATTCACAAAATGGCTATTCTGAGGGTAAGTTATCTGGTATAGGTTTTAGAGAAGATGGTACTGTATATGCAAGTTTTTCAAATAATCAAAGCCATGATTTATACAGAATCCCAATTAGCCGAGTGACTAGTGAAGACGGCTTAAGACGCGAGGGAAACAACTATTATTCTGTTACTGATGCAAGCGGTCTTTTAGAAGACGGTGTGGCTGGTACTGAAAACTATGGTAGCGTTTTAGGTTCATATATAGAAGCATCAAATGTTGATATGGCTGTTGAAATGACGAATTTAATTATACTTCAACGTGGTTTTCAGTCAAATTCAAAAATGCTTACAACTGCTGATGAAATGCTACAAAAAGCAATGGAAATTAAAAGAACTTAGGGTGAGTTCTTGAAATAGAGGGAAGGCAGTGGGAAGATTTTTCCTACTGCCTTTAATTGTATAGATTTTGGATACTTCGTACACAAAATCCTCACTTCGCAATTTGTGTCAAAATTG
>CAYJFV010000184.1:0-3884 GCA_964369275.1 uncultured Desulfovibrionaceae bacterium | reverse complement strand
AACCAGCAGATGCAATAGCAATACCGATTGTCATACCAATTGTTGAAAGACCAATAGCTGTGCCGTCTAAGTCAGCAGCAAAAGCCATAGTGCCAACAGCTAAAAGAGCGATAGTGTTGAGAACAACAAGAACCAATTTACGCATAATGTACTCCTAAAAGTAAATGTATTATTTTTGACCAGATGGCCATTCCCCGTGAGATTAATAAAGGTATAATAAACTAATGTCAACACTTTTTTAGTGTGCGTGTTCCATAGCACCTTTAATATATGTTAATGTAAGAATAAAGAAAATGAAAGCTTGTAAAGTTTTAGCAAGTGCAAACAAGAAGAATAAAGGTACAGTACCAACTAAAGTACCAACATAGATTGAAGCACCAAAGCTAAAGAAAATAAGCAATGTCATTTCTTCACCAAAAATGTTACCAAATAAACGTAAGGTAAGCGATAATGGGCGTGCAAGGTTTGAAATAATTTCAAGCGGGAACATAAGCGGAATAAGTGCTTTATTTGTTCCTGTGTAGTGTTTTATATATGCAGCACCGTGCGATTTTATACCAATGTAATTGTAGTATAAAAAAACAAAAATAGCCATTGCTGCAGTTGTGTTTAGGTTAGCAGTAGGTGCATCGCAACCAGGTGTTAAACCTAAGAAGTTCATAATAATAATAAAAATGAAAATTCCAACTAATAAAGGAACAAATTGACGACCACGTTCGCCCATATTTCCAACAATAAAGTTTTCAAGCCCTTCAATCAAATATTCAAAAGCTGCCTGAAACTTCCCAGGTACTTCACGCACACCAGATTTTATTACAAAGCCAATTGCTGCAAGAATAGCTAAGCCCATCCAAGTAAAAAATACGTGTTTAAACTCTACGTGTTGCCCTGCTACATCAATAGCTGTTAGGTGAACAAAGTCGGAAAATAGTACGGGATGCGGTAATCCTTCGATAGCCATATCGCAGTCCTCCAAGTGGAAAATCTTTAAGTGACGGGATTATGTCATAACTATTACGGGAAATCAAGTTAAATATCATTATTAATTATTTTGAATTTTTGTTGAATAAATGTTCCAGCAATGCAAAGCAAAAGTCCAATAATTGTAGTAAGTAATATTGGTTCGCCTAAGAAAATGCTTATCCAAAACAATGCAAGAAAGGGCGTAAAGAAAGATAAAATTCCAATTCCAGCCACTGAATTGGTTAACTTTAAAGCTAAAGCCCAAGTAACAAAAGGTATTCCCCATTCAAAAAAGCCAAGTGCAATAGCCGCTAAAATTGATGAACTAGTTACATCTGCTAATGAATTGCCTTCAATTATTGAAGCAATAAATCCTAAAATGGCAGCTAATAAAAAGGTGAGAAATAATGATATATTATGATTGAGATTAGAACGGTTTTTCATTAGCCAAAAAAGGGCTACAAAAAAAGTACCAATAACCATTTGAGCTAAATTAATAAGTTGGATATTATTTCCAAGTGCTTCTGAACTTGAGCCACCAAAAGCAACAAGGGCAACGCCACTATAAGCTATAAACATTCCAAAAAGTTCAATTTTTCCAACTTTTTCTTTATATAGCATAAGGTTTAAAAACACTAAGGCAAAAGGCCAAGAGTTGTTAATTGGCGAAGCTATTTGTGCAGGAAGCCCTGAATAACCATAAAAACCAAAAATATAGTAGAAAAAAAGCAAAAAACCTTGAGCAATAATTACTTTTATTTCGCTTTTCTCTAAAATCATTATTTGCTTAATTTCACCTGTAAATGCGGTAATTACAAATAGTATTGCACTTGCAACGCTAAAGCCAAGTGCTATTACTTGAAAAGGAGTAAGTGAGGCAAGTGAAAGTTTAATGGCAGTGGCAACAGTAGACCACATAATAATCGTAGCAAAGCCATAAAATAAGGCTTTTTTTGGGTCTTTTTGTATCATCAGAATTTTAAGGCTAAAAGTGGTTAGGTGGCAAACAAGTATTAAAAATCTTGCTCTTGACGCCATTTTTGATAAGCGTCAAACCATTCATGAAAAGAAATTTCTTCAGTAGCGTCTTGTTGTTCATCCATAAGTTGTACCCAACCATGAAAGGCTAGTAATTCATCTTGAAAGAAGTCAGATACAGAAATTTCTGCTGCCATTTTTAAATATTGTGTATTGCAAGGTTCTACACCCATAAGGTGAGCAGTTTGTTGAACTACAGCCGAGCGTGATTGTTCAAAAGTAATAGCTTTATCTTGTAAAGCGTTTACTAAAGGCATAAGCAGTGGGTTAAATTCTTCAATTTCGCTAATTACTTTTTCAGGCACGTGCAAGATAGCAGGGGCATTTTCAGGTGCATCATCAGGAATATCAAGGTAGAAGAAACGCAAATATTGCTCAAAGCAAAGAGCAAGAAGCATTTTCTTTCCAAAATTTTTATGGTCTTCAAGAATATTATATGGCATTGTACTAAACCTCGATAAACGCGAGTTATAAACAGAAAATATATTTAGATTTTGTTTCATTTTTTTATAATTGTCAAGAAAATTAGCAAGAAAAGAAATTCAATTTACTTACATAATAGAATAAAGATATTTATGATATAATTTTAAGAATTGCATATACAAAAATATAAGTGCTATAGTAACAAGAGAAGCATATTTTTTATTTTTTGGAAAAAATGCAATATATGATGTTTTATAACCTTATATTAGCAATAAAGTGAAAAAATATACTTGAAAAATGAAAAAAACCAATTTTTTTCTTGATTTTTTGTTTTTGAAGAGCTATTCTAACCAAATCTAATTTACATTAATGGAGTGAAATTATGGGACAATGGCTTAAATCAAACGATGTTTTAGCAACCACAAACCGTGGTAATCCATGTGAATCTGGTCTTTGTACTTTATGTAGAGCAGATTGTCAGGGTAAATGTGAAACTTGGCTTGGCTCTATGATGGGCAGACAATTATTATACCCAAGAGATTTTGGTTTAGTAACAGCTGGTTCAGATAATACTGTATCTGACGGTGTTTCTTACAACTCTTTACGTATTCACGGTGGACTTTACGGTGCACAAGGTGCTGATAAAAAGAAATCTAAAGCTGGTGATGTATTATTTACAGATGTTTCATTAGAAACTAGCTTTGGTAATAAAGTAAAAACAAAATGCCGTTACCCATTTATGACAGGTGCATTAGGTTCAACTTTTATTGCTGCTAAATACTGGGATTCTTTTGCTTCTGGTTGTGCTATTTGCGGTGTGCCAGTAGTAATTGGTGAAAACGTAGTTGGTGTTGATAAACAAGCTGAGCTTAAAGCTGGTCGCATTATTAAAGCTCCTGAACTTGAAAGACGTATTGATACATATTTAAGATATTATGATGGCTATGGTGCGTTAATTGTTCAAATGAACGTTGAAGATACACGTAATGGTGTAGCTCAATACCTTGCAGAAAAATACGGCGATAAAATTATTATCGAATTAAAATGGGGTCAAGGTGCTAAAAACATTGGTGGCGAAATTCAAGTAAGCGATATTGAATATGCAACATTCTTGCATAATCGTGGTTACTTAGTTGACCCAGATCCAACATTACCTGAAACTAAAGCTGCTTATGAAGCGGGTGCAGTTCATCACTTTGCACGTCACTCACGTTTAGGCTATACAAATCTTTCAGCTAGTGAACAAGTAGAAAAAGATTTCCGTTCACAAGTTGCTTACTTACGTAAACTTGGCTTTAAACGTATTTCATTAAAAACTGGTTCTTACGGCATGGAAGCACTTGCACTTGCAATTAAGCTTGCTGGCGAATGTAAACTAGACCTTCTTACAATTGATGGTTCAGGTGGTGGTACAGGTATGTCACCTTGGGATATGATGGAAACTTGGGGTGTGCCTTCAT
>CAYJFV010000183.1:1942-3888 GCA_964369275.1 uncultured Desulfovibrionaceae bacterium | reverse complement strand
AATAGTGCCATACCAGCACATTTCCAAGCGTTTTCTGACATACCTTCTGGTGCATCAAAGATGAAAACTACAGCAAAGAGAATGAGCCCTAAAAAGAAACCAACCCACTTTTCTTTGTTTTGAAAACCTTCATAGTCTTCAAGTTTGTCTGATAAATGCATAAAACCCTCCAAAATTACAATTTTTAATAAGAAAAAATTTCTTATTACTTTATATAAATCATTTTATATGAATTATACCTTTTATAGTATACTATTTAACAGAAGCTAAAGCTTCTTCTAGTTGTGGTACTGCATAAAGTTCTTTACCGTGTGCATCGTTTACAACAAGTAAAGGCATATCTTTTACAGTAAGTTTACGTACTGCTTCTGGTCCAAGTTCGTCATAAGCTATAACTTCCATTGCTGTTATACATTTTGAAAGTAAAGCCCCAGCTCCACCAGTAGCTAAGAAGTACACACCCTCATATTCTGTCATTGCATCAACAACAGCCTGCGAGCGTTTACCTTTGCCAATTGAAGCAGCTAAACCTAAAGAATAAAGTTTAGGTGCATAGGCATCCATACGTGAAGAAGTAGTTGGCCCACATGAACCAATAACTTTTCCTTCAGGAGTAGGTGAAGGCCCCATATAGTATATTGCTTGCCCTTCTAATTCAAAAGGAAGAGCTTCATTTGCATCTATTGAAGCAACAATACGCTTATGTGCTGAATCTCTACAAGCATAAATAACACCTGAAAGATTAACAATATCACCAGCATGTAGCTTATTTATTGTTTCCTTATCTAACGGCATGTCTAAATTCCAAGTTGCCATAGGTATTCCTTATAATTTTATATTACGGGATTAACATGCAAAGCATGAAACTCTTTAGCGAGCGTAGTGATTTTCGCACAAATCACAAGCGAGGATTTTGTGTACAAATGTACCAAAATCTTTACTATAAAGTCGCATGTTTAAGTTCCAAGTTGCCATAGGTATTCCCTTTTAATGTATTAATAAATTTGTTTAGAAATGAACTTCGCCATGTCTAATTGAGTGACATTGAATGTTTACAGCCAAAGGCAAAGACGCAATATGACAAGGTGCAGATTTAATCTTTACCGCAAAAGCAGAAGTTTTACCGCCTAAGCCCATTGGCCCAATATTTAGCTTGTTTAAAGCTGCAAGAATTTCAGCTTCAAGTTTTGCTTCTATTTCGCTAGGGTTAGTATCGTCAAGGTCACGCATTAAAGCTTTTTTAGCTAGTATTGGGGCACTTTCAAAAGTACCGCCAATACCTATGCCCACAACAATTGGTGGGCATGGGTTTGGACCAGCTTCTGCTACACGCGTAATAACAAATTCTTTAATACCTTCAATACCCTGTGATGGGCTTAGCATTGTACAACGTGACATGTTTTCACTACCACCGCCTTTAGCAAGGAAAGCTATAGTTAGTTTATCACCAGGTACAATATCAGTATGTATCACAGCTGGGCTATTGTCTTTAGTATTTTGTCTTGTGAAAGGATCACACATTGATTTACGCAAGTATGATGTATCATACGCTTCAATCATTGCTTGGTTAATTACTTCATTCAAATTACCGTCTTCAAGGGCAAAGTCTTCACCGCGTTCTACAAAGAAAATGGCTGTTCCACAATCTTGACAAAGTGGTAATTTTTGCTCTTTAGCGTAATTTGCATTATTAATTAGTTGTTGAAAAACTTCTTTAGCAGCAGGGCTTTCTTCTCTTTGAAGGCCATCTTCTAAAGCTTTATAAGCATCTGCTGGAAGTTGTGTACTACATTTTGCTATAAGTTCAACTATAGCTTTATGTACTTGTGCTTTAGGTATTTTACGCATGATATTCTGCCTTTACTCTAAATTATTTTATTTTTTTAGATGGGTTTAATTTATCAAGAAGTGGGCGAGGAATAAAACCTTTTACACTCTCAATAGTA
>CAYJFV010000183.1:0-1921 GCA_964369275.1 uncultured Desulfovibrionaceae bacterium | reverse complement strand
CTGATCTTGCAATGGAAGTTGTTTTGGACAAACATCTTCACAACCTAATAGCCCCATACAACCAAATACACCGTTATCATCGCCGATTAAGTCAAAGTAATCTGCTTCAGTACGGTTATCGCGTGGGTCAACATAGAAACGTGCAAGACGGTTGATTGATGTAGCACCAATAAAGTCTTCTCTCATACGTGCGTTACCACAAGCAGCAACACAACAACCACATTCAATACAGCGGTCTAACTCAAAGATATGGTTAGCTAGTTCGTTGTCCATGCGTTCTTCAACCGCATTTTCATCGAACTTTTCTTCTGTATGAATCCAAGATTCAATTTTAGTTCCAACTTCTCTAAACCATGTACCTGTATCAACTGATAAGTCGCCTACAAGTTTGAAGATTGGAAGTGGGTGTAATGTAATTTTATCTGGTAAATCAGATGTTTGTGTGTGACATGCAAGTGCAGGGCGACCATTAATCACCATACCGCATGAACCACAAATACCTGCTCTACAACAGAAGTCGAATTGAAGTGATGGGTCTTGTGTATCACGTATAAGATTTAAAGCCACAAACAATGTCATACGGTCAAATTCTTCTAAAAAGAAAGACTGCATGTGCGGCTGTGATGTTGGATCTTGTGGATTATAACGAAAAATTTCAAAATGAAGTTTTCTTGGCATAGCCTATTCCCTTTATTTCATATATTTCAATAGGTTAAAATCAGATTATTTGATAGATTATTGTGTTTTATCAACACTTTACCTTACTTACTTTCTTCCAAAAGTTTCTTCAAGCTCTCTGTCGGGCGGATTTTGTCTTTATTATATAGATTTTGGTACATTCGTACACAAAATCCTCGCTTACAAAAAATGTCATTTTTGTTTCGCTCGCTAAAGACTTTGCTCGCTAACACTTCGCCTTACTTGCTTTCTTCCAAAAGTTTCTTCAAGCTCTCTGTCGGGCGGATTTTGTCGGCAGGGATATCTGAGTAGATAATTCTGCTATCGCCATAACCACGCTCACCAGGAGGCAATTCATAGTAAGGAGTTGCTTCTTCATAGCTAAGAGTAGGCAAGTCATCGCCTTCTTTCCATGTAGCAAGAGTTCTGTTTAACCATTCTTTATCGTTACGTTCTGGGAAGTCTTCACGAGCATGAGCACCACGACTTTCAGTACGCATTAAAGCACCATACGCAGTACAAAGTGCAAGTTTTAGCATACCATCAAGGCGTAAAGCTAGGCTAAGTTCAGGTGTAAAGCCAATGCTTTTACCTTGTAAACCAAGATTTTTAGCTCTGTCACGAAGAACTTGAAGTTTTTCAACACCAGCCTGTAAGTCTGGACCATTACGGAAAATACCTACGTGATCCATCATGATATTTTGCATTTCATCACGAATAGCTGTTGCATTTTCTTTACCATTACGTGAATGAACAATAGTATCAATTTTTTGAGCAACCTTTGCAACTGTACTTTTAATTTCACCAGTTTTGATAACGTTATCAGAACCTTGTAAAAATTCAGTTACCTTTGCACCAATAACTCTACCTGCAACAATAGTTTCAGCAAGTGAGTTACCACCTAAACGGTTAAAGCCGTGCATATCCCAACATGCTGCTTCACCAGCAGAGAATAAGCCATGTAAGCCATAAGCCGCACCGTCTTTATTTACACGAACACCACCCATTGAATAGTGCTGTGTTGGACGAACAGGTATTAATTGATGAATTGGGTTTACACCTAGGAAGTGAGTAGAAATGTCATACACTTCACGTAAGTTAGTTGTAATATGTTTTTCGCCTAAATGACGGATATCTAACCATAAGTGATCACCATAAGGAGATTTTACGCCTAAACCTTTACGCATGTGTTCAGTCATACGGCGTGAAACAACGTCACGAGAAGCAAGTTCTGCTTTTTCTG
>CAYJFV010000182.1:0-3904 GCA_964369275.1 uncultured Desulfovibrionaceae bacterium | reverse complement strand
AGGCAATTTTTTCTTTTCTAAGGAGCTTACTCATGGCACATAAAAAAGCTGGTGGTAGTTCTCGTAACGGCCGCGACAGTGCGGGACAAAGACGAGGCGTTAAACGTTTTGGCGGGCAAGAAGTTCTTGCAGGTAATATTTTAGTACGTCAACTTGGTACTAGAGTTCACCCAGGCACTAACGTAGGTATGGGCAGAGATTTTACTCTTTTTGCTAAAATTGATGGCGTTGTACGTTACGAAACTTATTTCCGTAACCGTACTGAAATGAAGCGTGTTCACATTGATCCTGTGGCTGCTTAATTTTTAGTCGATACAAATTTTTAAAGGGAAGAGTGAAAATTCAATCTTCCCTTTTTTGTATTTTTAAAGATATAGTCTTCACGTCGCTTCGCTTCTTTGGGTAACAGCAGAATGAAAGCGAATACAGTAACTCTCTTCTTAAACCGATGTAAAATAATTCGTATTACACGATGAACAAATTACCTACATCGAATTAAAATTTTTTGTAAGGAAGGGATAGGGGCTTGACCGCCCTTCCCACAAATTCTCTTTCCAAACACCTTAAGGAATTAAATCATGCGTTTTATAGATTCTGCTGAAATTCTTGTTAAATCTGGTAAAGGCGGTAATGGCTGTCTTTCCTTTAGACGTGAAAAATATGTTGCACGCGGTGGCCCAAATGGTGGCGATGGTGGTGCAGGTGGTAATGTATACGCACGTGGCACAAATAAACTTTTAAGCTTATACGACTTTCGTTCTAAAAGAATTTATGAAGCAAAAAACGGGCAGCCTGGTTTGGGAAGTCAATGTGATGGTGCTAAGGGTGAAGATTTAATTATAGATTTACCATTAGGCACACAGCTTTATGAAAAAACCGAAGACGGCGAAGTATTTTTGACTGATCTTTCTAACCCTGAAGAACTTGTGCTTATTGCACAAGGTGGACGTGGTGGACGCGGTAATGAATTTTTCAAAAGTGCTACGAACCAAGCACCGCGTTTTGCACAAAAGGGCGAACCTTGCGAAGAAAAACGCCTACGCTTAGAGCTTAAAATCCTTGCTGATGCTGGTATTATTGGTTTACCAAATGCTGGTAAATCTACTTTTATTTCTCAAGTTTCGCAGGCAAAACCTAAAATTGCATCATATCCATTTACAACTATTACTCCAAATTTAGGTGTAGTAATTGATGAAATTGACCCTGACAAGCGTATGGTGCTAGCTGATATTCCTGGTTTAGTAGAAAACGCTTCACAAGGTGTTGGACTTGGACATAGATTTTTAAAGCATATTGAAAGAACAAGATTTTTAATTCATATATTAAGTATTGAAGATGTTCCACTAGGCGAAGAAGATGATACTTGGCAAGGCTTTGACTTGATAAATGAAGAACTTGCAGTATTTGAACCTGCACTTGCTTTGCGTAAACAAATTGAAGTTGTAAACAAAATTGACTTACGTGATGATAGTGAAGTGGAGTTCTTGAAAGAAAAAGCTAAAAAAGAGAATAGAAAAATCTTCTTTATTTCAGCAAAAGAAGAAACAAACTTAGAACCACTTCTTGATGAATTATGGAAAGTCTTAGAAGACGAAGCTATAAACGAAGCCTTTATTAAATATAAAGATAGCGAAGAAAAAGAAGAAGAGTTCCCTGATATTGAAGTTATTTACACAAAAGAAGGCGGCGATAACTTCTAATTTGGAACTTATTATATATGACATTAGCGACTACCTGGTTATGCGATTGTTTCATATAGCCAAGTATAAATTATAGCATTTTTTTAATTTGAGGAAACACTATGAAAAGTTGGTTATTAGCAACACGTCCTTGGTCTTTTACCGCTGCAATTATACCCCTTTTAGTTGGTTGTGCTTATGCATGGACTAAAGGTTATAGTGAACCTTTTCTTTGTATACCACTTTTATTATCCGGTATTCTAATGCAAATAAGTACAAATTTTTTAAATTTGTATGGGGATTTTTATGCGGGTGTAGATACTGTAGAATCTGCTAAAGCTAGCCCTCAGCTTGTTACTAACCAATTACAACCTGAAACAGTTAAAAAGGCTGCATACATTTTGTTAGGTATTGCACTTCTTTTAGGCTTAGTTGTGGTATACTTTTCTGGTTTACATATTGCACTTTTTGGTATTTTAGGCAGCATAGGTGTGCTTACGTATACAACAGGCAAGTTTCCATTTAAATTTTATGGTTTAGGCACAATACTTGTTTTCTTTCTTATGGGCCCTTTAATGCTTATTCCTGCTTATTTTTCACAATTAGGTTTTCTATCTTTTAATGAATTTGTGCAGGTATTAGGAAATGACTTTTGGCAATTATTAGTGCTTTCATTACCTATTGGTTTTCTTGTGTCTAATATTATGCTTGGAAACGAAACTCGTGATATTGAACATGATAAAAATGCTAATATTACTACTTTAGCTATTATTTTAGGTTACAACATTAGCATAACGCTTTATAATGCTATGAATTTATTATCTTTAGCAGCTATTATTTTTGCAGTTTTCTTTTTCGACTTTTCAAGTTTTGTTTTACTTCCTTTGCTACTTATACCATCTTGTTTAAAAACAATTAAACAAACTAAAATTTAGGCTAAACCACAAACAAATGCATTACTTGATACTATAGCAGGGCAAAGGCACATGCTTGTTGGCTTACTTATGTTTTGTGGTTTAATTTTATCTATTATAGTTTAGCAATGATTATTTCACAAAACAAACGCTTTATTGGGCTTTATTCGCTTGCAGCTTTCTTTTGGTTCCTAATTTTTGGAATTAAAGTGATAAATTTTTGGTATGGAATGGCAGTAGCTGCTTCAATACTTACTGTGCTTTCAGTTGCTGCTAATGGTTTGCCAATGAAAAAAGCTGATATAACAAAGCAAAGTATTCTATATGCTGTTGTAGCAACTGTTGTTTTATACTTTATTTTTTATTTAGGTAATGAAGTTGCACGCTTAATTTTCCCATTTGCTGATAATCAAGTAAATAGCATCTATGATATTCGAAATGAAGGAAATTTTTTAACAATTTTATTTATTTTAATGTTTATTACAAGCCCTTGTGAAGAGTTATTTTGGAGAGGATATTTACAAAAATTTACTGTTAAAAAATACGGATTATATAAAGGTAATTTATTATCTGCACTATTATATGGTGCAGTGCATATATTTTCAGCTAATATAATGCTTTTTTTAGCAGCCTTTGTTGCAGGTTTATTTTGGTCGTTTCTTTATTCATATACGCGTAATCTATTTATTTGCATACTATCACATTCTTTGTGGACAATAACTATTTTTCTTATTTTTCCTATATAGTTAATATAAAGAAATGGTATTGACGAATTTATAAGCTCAACTTACAAATTAAGTTGAGCTTTTTTATACTTTTTCAGAAATGGTTTTTATAATAATGCATTACCTTGTGAAATTTTACCCATGTCTTTTTATTAAAAGTTTGCTAATACATAAGAATACACAAATTTTTTGTAGTTTGCTTTTGTGAATTAAATAACATGAAAATTATAAATTAACTTTAATTTGTAATAAAAATTAAACATAGTCTTTCATATTGTAAAAATTGACTTTTTTCTAAGCTTTATATTTTGTTACAAACATAAAACATATAACTGTAAAGAGTACATAATATAAGAGTTTTTTTTCAAAAAAAATAAGAAAAAACTTGTCTTTTTATTAATGGTATGCTATAACATTTCTCACGAGCTTAAATTAGCTCGGTGGAATTTAAAGTAATGTGTTTAATACCAAATACGTTTATAACCTGATATTTCGTATATGTACAAAAAAACACTATTATGAACCATAAAAAAACCTGTGGAGGTAAGCATGGCGAAACATCAAACGCCTAATCTCGACCAGCTAG
>CAYJFV010000181.1:0-3963 GCA_964369275.1 uncultured Desulfovibrionaceae bacterium | reverse complement strand
GTGAAGAGTATATACATGAAAGCCTTAGAAATAGGTAAGTAATATTTTGAACTAACTGAGTAGAAATAGTTATAAATATAAAGATACTAATACCAAAATAAGTATTAAATTTTTGGACGTATTCTTGAAAAACAAGAATAAAGGAGTCGCCATGATACAACAATCAACAATGCACGCGTACGATAATGCACTAGCTGCATTTCAAAAATCGCAAAGTAATTTTAATAAGGTTAATAATTCAGTTGCGTCTTTACCACAAAATGAGGTACAATCATTTTCAGAAACACTAAACTCTTCTTTACGTGAAGTGCAAGACTTGCAAACTCAAAAATCGGTAGAAACAAAGAAATTTGTATCAGGCGAAACGCAAAACGTGCATGACTTAATGCTTACACTACAAAAAGCAAGTGTTGGTATTAGTATGACAACAGCGGTAAGAAACAAAGCTTTAGAAGCCTACCGCGAATTATCACGTATGCAATTCTAATTTGGTTTAAGTTTGACAAAAATTAGGCTATGTATTAGCTATTAATTGTATTTATATTTCATGTTACTGCTTTTAAAATGGCAACTCCGAGCCTTTTAGTTTGTGGCGGTAAATGATAATAGTTGATAAATCCTCCGTGAATTTATCATAATTAGTTAGCCCTAGACCAGCTAACTAGCCAAAGCCACTGGTGTGTTCTAACCAGTGGCTTTTTTATGTATAAAAAGCAACAAAAGATTTTTTTCACAATTATATTTATATTATTTCATATTATATATCAATGAGTTATTTTATAAAATAAGTTATAAATTTAAAAAAACGCTCTAAATCTGTATTGACATAGCAATAAAAAGCAACTATTATCTGACTAACAAAGCGGTAATAATACAATAAAGTATATTTCATCTAGTTAATTTCTTTGTAAGAAAGTTCACAAGTGAAAAATACATAATTATAGTTTTGATATGTCTTTATATTAAAGTTTCAGTATAAAACTTTTAGCCATAAGTTTTAGTCGAGTAAATACCTACCCTCCAACAAGTAATTTACTCTTACACAAGAAGTTTTGTGCTTCTAAATATAAAAAACAGGGTTCGCCTCGTCAACGAATCCTGTTTTTTATGTAAACCACTAAATAGATTACTGTTCAAGCGAGAAACATTAAATTTTAATATTTTTTGTTGACAAAGCTACAAAACTGTCTTACTATAAATTTCACATAAGAAAAGGGAAAAGTTATGATTCTAAATGAAGATTTTTATTTCACACAGATCTCAACAATTTACAGAAAATTTCAAATTTTTGTAAATGAAGAACTCAATCAGTATGGTGTTCACTCCTCTGAGCTTCCTTATCTTATTGCACTACTTTTCCATGAAGACGGTATTTTGCAAGATAATTTGTCAAAAGCAACTAAAATTGACAAAGCCGCTACTAGCCGTGCTTTAAAATCTTTAGAAGATAAGAAATTCATCTACAGAAAAGAAAGCCAGCACAGTAACAGGCACAAGCAAGTATTTCTAATGGATCGTGCATTACAGGCAAAGCCTCATATCGAGGCTGCAATAAAAAAATGGTCAGACATTTTATTTTCTAAGCTTAGCGAAGGCGAAAAGCAAGTAATGATAAAATGCCTATACAAAATGGCTAGTGCCACCACAGGCGAACCAGAGCAAGCCCCAGTAAAGGCTTCGGGTGGTCGCAGTGTGTATGGTTTTTACTAGTATAAATTGTATCCACAAGGGCTTATATATAAGCTCAAATAATTTGGGAGGTTCAATATGAATCGTTATGATGTAGTTATTGTAGGCGGTGGTCCTGCTGGTTTAACAGCAGCCATATATGCAGTTCGTGCAAACATGAAAACTATTATACTTGACAAATTAGCACCAGGTGGTCAAATAATTAACACTAATGAAATTGAAAACTATACTGGTGTTGGTTCTATAAACGGTGCTGAACTTGCTATTCAAATGTTTGAGCATACTCAAGAATTAGGTGCTGAATTTGATTATAAAACAGTGCTTGAAATTGAAGATAAAGGCGAAACTAAACTAGTTAAATGTGAAGAAGACGGCACAGTTTACGAAGCTACTGCTGTTATTGTTGCAACGGGTACACGTCCACGTCGTTTAAATGTTCCTGGTGAAGAAAACTTTGCAGGTGCAGGGCTAAGCTGGTGTGCTATTTGTGATGGTGCTCAATATAAAGGTAAAGATGTTGTTGTTATTGGCGGTGGTAACTCTGCTGTTGAAGAATCAATCTATCTTGCTGGTATTGTAAACAAACTTACAGTAGTAACTATGTTTGACTTAACTGCCGACCCTAAAGCATGCGATAAATTACGTGCTATGGAAAACGTAACAGTATACCCATACCAAGACGTGCTTGAGTTTTTAGGTACTGATAAACTTGAAGGTATTCGCTTCAAATCTACTCAAGAAGACGCTACTGAACGCACAGTAACTTGCGATGGTATTTTTGAGTACATTGGTTTAGAACCAACAGCACAATTCTGTGAACCGCTTGGTATTCTAAACAAAATGGGCTTTGTTGAACAAAATGAAAGCATGGAAACAAAAATTCCAGGTATTTATGCTGCAGGTGACATTACAAGTAAAATGCTAAGACAAGTTATTACTGCTTGTTCAGATGGTGCAATTGCTGCTAACGCTGCTTCAAAATACGTTGAAAGCTTAAAAGCTTAAATTATAATTATAAAAAGGAATACTACAATGATTAAAGAAATTACAACTGCTGAATACGATGCAATGGATAAATCAGGCCCTGCTATAGTAGAATTTTATTCTAAAACATGTGGCCCATGTAAAATGCTTAGCTTTGTTCTAAAAGACATTGACAAAAATGACCCAGATTTACCAATCTACACTGTAGACTTCAACGAAAACGAAGACCTAAAAGATAGATGCGGTGTAAAAGGCTTCCCTACTATGCTTTTCATGAAAGACGGTAACGAAGTTTCACGCCTTGAAGGTTTAAAACAAAAACCTGCTATCATTGCAGAAGTAGAAAAAATTAAGTAAATTTTTATAAACTGCAATAAGCTTATGTTTATTGCAGTTTTTTAAAAACTTGTTTGTTGCAAAGTCAACAAAAAAAACAGAAAGTAATAACTTGTATTACAGGAGAATATTAAAATGGCAAATTTTGTAAATTATCATTATGAAGAACACATTATTTCAGCACAAAACACAGCTGAAGCATTATTCATGGCTGCTTTTGAAGAAGCAAAACCTGCTTTAGAAAATGCAACTGTTATAGTAAACCCTTATCTTATTAACCCATTATCAGCATTAATTCTTTTCAAAACACCAAGTAAAGTAAGTGCAACAGTTACCGTTCATGGCAAACGTAACAGCCGTGAAGATATTGTGCATACATTTGATGCAACTGATAGCCACGTTCTACCTGTAGTTGGCTTATATGTGGATTATGAAACTAAAGTTTCAGTAAAACTATCAAGTGGCGAAAAGAAAGAATTTCTAATTAAAGCAGCAACTATTCCAACACAAGATGTTTCAACCTGCCAAAATATCATGACTTCTTTGGACTATTTCGGAACAGATTTAATGTTTCTAACCCCTGCTGGCACTCAATACCCTGTTGCATTTGACTATAAAGGCGACTTACGTTGGGTATTGAACATTAAAACTATGTTTGATATTAAACGTCTAAAAAATGGTAATATAATTACTGAAACTCATCGTTACAGCCGTATGCCATACTGCTCTACGGGCTTAGTTGAAATGACAATGGTCGGAAAAATTATTAAAGAATACCGTATGCCTGGCAACTCTCACCACGATCATTGGGAAATGAGAGACGGCAATATCTTAGCTCTTACACAAGACTATTCAGAAGGCAAAAATACTGTTGAAGACATGCTTGCTTTATTAGATAGAGAAACAGGTATGGTTCTACGTACTTGGGACTTTAAAGACTTCTTACCGCAAAAT
>CAYJFV010000180.1:0-3979 GCA_964369275.1 uncultured Desulfovibrionaceae bacterium | reverse complement strand
ATTGAAAATGCTATTATTTCTAAAGATAACGTTCGTGCTCACCTTGGTGCTATGCAAAACCGTTTAGAAAGTACCGTTTCTAACTTAGAAATTATGGCTGAAAACCTACAAGCTTCTGAAGCTCGCGTACGTGACGTTGACGTTGCTACTGAAATGACAGTGTTCACAAAGAACCAAATTCTAACTCAATCCGCTACCTCTATGCTTTCACAAGCAAACGCAATGCCACAAATGGCCCAACAACTTATCGGCGGCTAAGCATCTCCTCTTTCTACAAATACATAAGAACACGTATAAAATGTGCGTGTTCTTTGTTTTGCTTAAAATACTTTGCTATAAAAGAAATAGCATGTCATTTTTTTGGCAAAATAAAAGACTTAGATTATCAAACCTAAGTCTTTATCAATTTAAAAAGCATATTTATTTTGGAAAATTACGAAGATAGTTATACCAATCTTCTAAGCCTTCTTTTGAAGTACAAGAAAGAGGGAAAATATCAAGCTTGTCATTCAAAGTTTTAGCGTGTTGAATTGCTTTATCAACCGAAAAAGAAACATAAGGAAGAAGATCTAACTTATTTAGCACCATTGCAGAAGAAGCATGGAAAAGGGTAGGGTATTTTTCTGGTTTATCATCGCCTTCAGTTGTTGAAAGTAGGGCAATTTTTGCATGTTCGCCACAGTCAAATTCTACAGGGCATACCATATTTCCTACATTTTCAATAAAAAGAATGTCTATATTTGTAAGGTCTAAACTTTCTAAGGCTTTTGCTACCATATCTGCATTAAGGTGGCAACCACCTTCTGTATTTATTTGAACAGCTTGTGTGCCAGTTTCGGCAATTCTTCTTGCGTCATTATCAGTTTGTAAGTCACCTTCAATAACGGCAAAACGTAATTCACCTGCAAGGTCGGTAAGAGTTCTTTCTAAAAGTGAAGTTTTTCCAGCACCAGGCGAAGAAATTAGGTTTAAAGCAATTATATTATGCTTTTTGAAAAGTTCGCGAAGCTCGCTTGCTTTATTTTCGTTCGATTCTAATACATTTCTTACTACAGGAATTTGCATATATACCTCTATATTTATTAATAAAATTTTATTTGTTTGCTTTTTGCCTAGTTTTCACTTAGTTCAATATGGGCAACAAGAAGCTCTTTACCCTTTAATAAAGAATGCGAAGCAATTTGTTTGCAACTTGGGCAAGGTAAAAATAATTCTTCTTTATCATTGATAGTAAATTCATGCTTGCATAAATTACATTTTACTAAAGGAGAAATTAATTCTAGTTCAAGTTTTGCATTTTGAAGGGAAGTATAATCTAACTTCACTGCATTAAAAGCTTCATGCAAAATATCTGGAACAACTTGGCTAAGTAAACCACATTGAACAAGTATGCTTTCAACTTGTAATGATGAGTCTTCAGATTCTAAAGATTTTTGATGAAGCGAAATATTTTCTAGTACAATATCTCTAATTGAGTTGGCTATGGCAAATTCGTGCATTATAATACTTTTTTTGTTGAATTTTATGAGTTTGTGTGATATATAAAGTTCATAAGTTGTTGTATTTTTCAATTATCGTCCTTACTATACATACAGCATTGATTTGTGTCAAGGTTCAACTCTTAGTCAAGAAGTTGCAAGTTACTTGTTTTATAAATTAATTTTTAGTTTTTGATGAAAACCAAAGGATACTATATGTCATCGGCAAAATTTCTTGGTGTGTATTCAGCACGTGTGCCAAGAACAAAACAAACTCAAGTTTTTGGTGGTACACAATCTACCACAAAAAAACAGCTTTATTTTATTTGGCAGAGTGATGAAGAACAGTACCATCAACAAGCTATTGATAATGCATTTAAGCCTATTGGTAAATTTGAAGACTTAGCACAAAACGATTTTTATTCAAAATATGTGTTTGAGGGCAGAATACAGGTTGCCCCTAAAGTTCATTACACACCTGAAGCTACAAAAGAAAAAAAAATAAGTGCTGAAAATGCAGAATTTGTTCCTTTAGATAAAGAAAAAGCAAGAGCATTAGCAAACAGTGCTAAAAATGAAGCTAAAAAGGTGAATGTTGTACAAAGTCAATTTGCACAATCTCATGCTACTACAACAGTAAAAAATATTTCAAAAAATGCTGGTACTGCATCTGCTAAGGTACCTTCTAGCCAGCCTTTAAATGTCAAAAGCGAAAGAATTAACACTAGCCATGCAGTAAAAAGTTCAGAAAAGAAACCACTTAATAAAGAATTTACAGATGTAAACTTTTCTGGTAACTATATTGACCTCTTGAATGTTGATGAGAAAGATGTTGAAAAATCTTTCAATGAAAGCTTTGTTGACGAGAAAGAGCAAATAAGTAATGCTCAGCTACTAGAAATGGAGCTACGTGAAATTTTTTCCCTTCAAATTGCTAAATTCAAGCACGACAGAGCGAAAAAATATGAGCGTGAAATTGAAGCAATACTTAAAAAAGAAGATGGTGTCGTTGAAGAACATAGATATATGTTCAACAGTTTTGGTATAGATTTACGTAAAGTAAGGCTTTACAACTTGGCAAAACTTGCTTTCACAAAAGCAAAAGAGCTAAAAGAAACTGACCCAAATATCTGGTTCAACCTATCAAGAATACATTACGAGCTTAGAGAATACAGAGTGGCTATGGAATGTATAGACGCATCTTTAAAAATTGAACCAGACCATGAATATGCTTTACGCATGAAAAAAGCTATAATAAAAGCTATAAATCCAAGTCCAATTATTCTATAAATATAATAATTTGTGGAGCAAAGAATGAAAAAGGCTATCTTATATATTTCATTAATAGGTAATATTTTACTTATTGTATTACTTGTTCGATCTGCCTTATTTTTTAATGAAAATATGGAAAATACCATTTTCCAAGGCGACTTCGTTGGAAAAAATACTAATTCAGAATATGAATTAAATCAACTCGGTACGTCACCAAGACTTATAAGAGATGTTTCTTTCAACAAAGAAAAAACTACCGAAGAATTAGTATTACTTGAAGATGTGCCTATTCCACAGCTAGAAACTCCTGAAACAGTTACAGAAGTTAAGGAAGTAGAAGCTGGTGAAGAAAATGCAATAGAGCCAAGCCAAGAAGTTGTTGAAGCTCCAGCAGCTCCGCTCCCTAGCATCGCAGAAGACTTACGCCTTGCAGCAGAAGCACGTGCCTTAGTTGCACAAAGAGTACAGGAAAACCAAGCAAAAATAGAGACTAAACCTGTAGGTGAACTAATTATAACTAAAGTAAATAGCACCTATAGAAGTAACTTACTCTCACTCATGATAGATGCAAATAATCCTATAGATGCAAGAGCTTATGTGTTAGAAAATCCATCAAGACTCGTTGTTGATGTAAAAGGTACCTGGGAATTGCCAGAAATTCCTACACTAGCTTCAAATGGCTTTGCAAGAGCTTTGCGTACAGGCTACCAGCCTGGTATTACAAGATTTGTAATTGATATGAGAAAAAATAACTTCACCTATGATTTACAAAAAAGAAGTAAGTCACTTCAATTATACATCTTCTTCAATAGTGCAAACTAGTGTGTGTATAAATTAGGCCTTTGCTTTTTAATTATATAATACAAAAATCCCCGTTATACTATATGTAATAACGGGGATTTTTATAATAATTTGTAAGATTATAAGCTATTTAGGTTCCCAAAAACAACGCTTTGGTGAAACAATTTTCTCATCAGCTTTCAATTGCTTCATCGCTTTTTCAACATCTTTTTTGTCAATTCCTGTAAGTTCAGCAATTTTACCATTGTTTAAAGGTTCGCCTGCATTCTTCATAGCTTCTAAAATAGTATCTGAGTGTGACATGTTTATTTCCTCTTGTTATTGATAATCATTATCATTAGTCTAGTAGAGTTTATAATAAAAAGCAAGTAAAAATTACAAGAAATTTTAAACTAGTTTGTATCAGTCTTTTATTAGATTTTTTTTTT
>CAYJFV010000179.1:0-4012 GCA_964369275.1 uncultured Desulfovibrionaceae bacterium | reverse complement strand
TTGTTTGAGCATAGATACTTGCTTTTGTTTTAAAGCTTTCTAAAATACTATCAGGTGAACGTAGCGACATTTCAATATTTTGCATAAGCCCGCTACTTTCTTGCATATCTTCACTAAGTGAGGAATGAAATTGACTATAGCTTGAAGCTAATACATCTTCAAAATCTTGCTCATCAGGGCATATCCATAAGGTATTTTTTGGTAGCCAATCTTCTAAACAGCTTGCATGTTCATAAGCCATAGCGGGAAGTAATTTAAAGTCTTGCTTTTCTAGTGCTTTAAATAAAGAATTTTGTGCCGATTCTGTTATTAAACCTTTCTGAAATAAAGATAAAAATCGTTCTTTTATTTTTCTAACACTATCGCTATCGCTTTGAATTGGGCTTACAGCAAAAAGTTCAGCTTCTTCTAAAAAATAGACTGACCTTTGAGTTTGCACATCAAAAAGGCGTATTTCATCTATAGTATCGCCAAAAAATTCAATACGTAATGCCTTGTCGTATAAGGGGCATAGCACATCTATAATATCGCCACGCCTTGCAAGTTCGCCCTTGTTTGCAACCATTGAAACGCGTTCATAGCCCCAATCAACTAACTGCTCTACCAACAATTCAGGGTTTAAATCTTCCCCTTTTTTTAGCATAATATGTTGATTTTGAAAGAAATTTGTAGGTGGTAATGTAGCTAATAAGTTATCAATTGTGCAAATTAGCCCTGATACTTCGCCAATACGAAACAAAGCACCAAGCCTCTCTGCCCAGCCCTGACGGCTAAGCGAGCGAAAATTAAAAGAATGAAGACTAAGCCAAGCTTGCTTTTTCAGCTCTGCTTCTTCATAGGCCTTTGTAGAGTCTGCCTTATGCACATCTGACTTAACTTGGCTTGAAAGAGGGCTTAAAAGTTGAGTAAAAGCTTGAAAGGCGGATAACTCTTCCCTATCTTTAGCAAGAATAACCACAAAACGCCCTTCTTTACTTGCTTGCATAGCAATTTTAGAAAGCCCCGCGTAATTTGCCTTTGATACTTTTACAACATTTTTAGCTTGTGTAAGTTTTTGTATAGTCTTTTCCATTATATTATAATAACATTCTTTTCTATAAATTTATCTATTTAAATAATTACTTTTTTGCGTTTAGCAAGGCACGCATTATACGCACCAAAGCAATCTACTTCACTTTGCAAAATTTCATAACCATACTTTTTAAGTATTCCATACATTGCACCCTGTTTAATATATTGATTATACAGAACTTTCCCAATTTTAAACCTAAGTAAAATTCCAAAAACAAAGCAAGCAGGAATAGCAATATTTCTTTCTGCTAAAGTATAATCGTAAAAAAACAATGTATCTTTTTCATTCTCTAAGCAGTTGAAAAATTTATCTAATTCTTTTTGATTTTTCCCTAGCAACGCATTAATAAAGTGCCTATTTGTTGAAGAATACATGCTATTTATTTTTACATTTTTAAGCAAACGCACAATGAATTAGCCTATTAGTAGATTTCGCGATAGGTTGCAGTTTGAGCATCTTTTTCGCTAACTGAAAGTGAGTATAGCTTGATATCTTTTGCGTATTCAATACCTGCAATTTCTTTTTCAAGTAAACTTTTAACTATTTGAAATAGAAAGCGAGAAATATTTTCAGCAGAGGGGTTAATTTTATCAAAGGGTGCTACTTCATTTATATTTGTATGATCAAGTGTAGAAGTGGCTTCTTTTAATATACGCTTTAGTATTGTAAAATCAATTAAAACTTCAACATCGTCAGATAATTTTGTACCTTCAATAACCATTTCTACATGGTAATTATGCCCATGCATATTTTCACACTTCCCTTGATAATGCCTTAGTGCATGAGCCGCCGAAAAATCGCTACGCACTGTAAGCTGCCAAAAAGAAGTTTTAGTATTTGTATTCATTTATTTTCCTTAATGATATTTTCATAATATATTAGATTAACTTGCTTTTTCAAAACGCCAATTATTAAAAGCTTTAAAGAATTTAGGACCTGCCTCAACTGTATATGGGCGTGAAACCGTCATTTGGCAAGATATTTTACCAATTGTTAGCGTAAAGAAAGTTTCAGTATCGCCTTTATTATTATTGAAAATAGCTTGTAATTCTGCTAATTTTTCACTATTTAAGCAATTTTGTGGAAGATTTAGAGTTATAGGAGTTTCGCAATTTTTACATGCTTGCTCTAGGCTTTCAAACTTTTTAGCAATAATTTTTACTTCTTGAGTTTTTACCTCTTCCTCGCCCTCTTCATTTTCAACTTTTTGCGTTTTTGGTGTTGTTTCTATTGTTTCAACTTCACTTGCATCTTCTTCATTCTCTTCACTTTCATTCTTTGCAACATTTTCTTTATTGTCTACTGTGCCAGTAAGAATAAGCGGTTTATCAGAAGCAAGTAATTCTTTATATTGTTCATAAACTTCAGGAAAAACAATAACTTCTGCATGCCCTGTTAAATCATCGGCAGTAAGAAAAGCCATATTTTTCCCTTTTCTAGTAACAATAACCTTAGTGCTAGTTACTAGAATTGGAACACGCACTTCCGTTTCGTGCAGATAATCCGCCACGTCGTCTAACTCTCTTAGTTGTAGCCTTTGAAAGTCTGAGAAAAATAGCCGCAGAGGGTGTGAAGAGAAGAAGAAACCAAGTGCTTCTTTTTCAAAATTCAGCAAGATATCATCGTCCCATTCTTCAAGGGTAGACTCGGGTAAATCAAAGCCAAGCCCTGAACTTACAGGCATTTCGTCTTCGGGCATTAAAGAAAATAAAGAAATTTGGTTAGAGGCTTTTTCTTTAGCATTTCTTTGAGCCCTTGTTACAGCCGATTCTAAACAAGCAAGTAGGGCTTGCCTGCTAAGACCAAAGCAATCTGCCGCACCACTTTTTATTAAAGCTTCTAGCACCCTACGCGAAACTTTACGTAAGTTCACCCTACCTAAAAAGTCAAGAAAAGAAGTAAATTCTTTATATGTACCTTCTAGCTTATCACCTCTAGCCCCAACAATTTCATCAATTGCACTAGAGCCAACGCCTTTAATACCACCAAAACCGTACACTATAGCGTCTTTATGCGGTGTAAAATCTTCTACTGAAACTTGAACATCTGGCGGAAGAACATCTATACCCATATCGCCACAAGTAGTGATATATTTCAATATCTTATCTTGGTTACCAATTTCGCTTGATAATAAAGCCGACATAAATTCAACTTTATAATAAGCCTTTAGAAATGCTGTGTGATAGGAAATAAGAGCATACGCGGCAGAGTGCGATTTATTGAAACCATATTCCGCAAATTTTTCCATAAGGTCAAAAATTTCATTAGCGATTTTAGAATCTACCTTATTTTCTGTTGCCCCTGCAATAAATTTTGGTCTTTCTTTAGCCATTTCAGCAGGGTCTTTCTTACCCATTGCACGGCGTAATAAATCCGCCCCGCCAAGGCTATAGCCAGCTACAATCTGAGCAATTTGCATAACCTGTTCTTGGTAAACAATAACCCCATAGGTATCTTTTAAACACTCTTCTAATTGCGGAAGTGGGTAAGTAATTGCAACTTCACCATGTTTTCTTTTAATAAATTCATCTACCATGCCCGAGTTTAACGGCCCAGGGCGATACAAAGCAAGCATAGCAATAATATCTTCAAAGCAGTTAGGCTTCAATTGCCTTAGATATTGTCGCATACCTGATGATTCTACTTGGAAAACGCCGTCGGTATCACCACGGGAAAAAAGCTCGTATACAAAAGAATCGTTCAAAGGAAGAGTATCTAAATCAGGCACGTCTTTGCCTTGAATTTTGATATTTTTCAAAGCTTCACTGATTAAAGTCATGGTGCGAAGCCCTAAAAAGTCGAACTTAACAAGCCCTACTTTTTCAACAAACTTCATTGAATATTGCGTTACCGTTTCATCGTTCTTACCTTGATATAAAGGCAAATATTCCACCATTGGTTTATCAGAAACAACAACACCAGCCGCATGCGTTGAGGCAT
>CAYJFV010000178.1:0-4028 GCA_964369275.1 uncultured Desulfovibrionaceae bacterium | reverse complement strand
CTTAGCCACGAAAATATAAATAGAGAACATACTAAATTTGCATGAAAGGAAGAAATAATGCCCTTGAAAAATGCTTGCATTTTTCAAGGGCATTACAAAGTATGCGATACGCATAAATTCTTCAGCGAACGAACAAGAACGACGTTTCTTGTGAAGTGAGGATTTTGTGTGCGAAGTATCCAAAATCTTTATAAATAAAGTTGACGTGGGTTCTTAGGGAATTGACCTTCCCTAAGCCGTCGGAGACAAAAGAAAAAAACTTCAGCAGTATATCAGAATTGGAACAACATGTTATTGCTGTTACAAAAATAACATTTTATATTTAGTTTTACACTTTCTTGACAGTATTTTCTAAAAAAAGTATACTCACAAACGCAAGTGAAACATATTTATTGTATGCCAAATATGTTGTCACATTCTTTAACAGTTTATATTTTTTCATGTATTTCTGTCCACAACTACCTATTATTCTTATTATAATTTTTATTGGCATATATCTTGTATTTAGAATGCTATAATATGAATAATACAAATTCAAATATATAAAGGAAATTATTATGAGTAAATCAAATGCAGTTCAATTTATTAATCACATTTCAACCATTTTAAATTGTGAACAACAAAATTTAGACGCAAACAACAACGTACAATTTACACTTGATGGCGATATTGGCATAGTTATTGGTTATGCAGAAGAATTAAATTCTCTTATTGCAAACTTTTACATTGCACCAATTTTATCAGACGATTCTGAAGTTCTTTACGAAATTCTTTGCGGTGCGTATATGTGGGGCTACACAGCTTCTGGCAACTTAGCAATTGATAGAGATAACGGAATTTTAACTCTACACAGACTATACGATGTTCCAGCAAATGTTTTGCAAGAAGATTTATTAGCTTTTGAAGATTTATTTGCTTCTTTAGCTGGTGCGGCTCGTTATTGGAGAGATTATTTAAACAAAGTGCAAGGCACTTCAGAAAATACTGTAGTTTCAAGCTCAACTGATTCTGCAAACATGATAAAAATATAGGGGGCAAATTATGTCTATTAATGGCCTTGGGGGACAAGCCCCTGTACAACAAAATTTAGGTGCAGATGCACCCGCACAAGCTAACCACATTCAAATACAAGAAGCTGCACTTCCTAACCCTATTGAAGCATTATTTGCGGCAAGAGAAAACGCTGCCCTAGCAATTGCCGACTTTGGTTTTGACGACTTTGCTGAAAATGTTCAAGAAGGTTTCTTTAGTAAAGTTGGGCGTTGGTTTAGCGAAGGGCATAAAGCTATAAAAGGTGATTATGGTTTACCGCCATCAACCACTGTTAATGTTAATGGTAAAGAAATTACCTACCAACGTTCTGAACTAAAATCTATGATAAGTGCCTTACCACGCCTTGAAAGACAAGAAGCACGCGAAAATTTAGCGGCTACTTTGCAAGCTCGTGTATTGCGTGGTGAAGGAATTGCACAATCGGTTCTTGCTGGCAACCCACCTGATGGTAATTGTACTGAACAAGATGCGGCTGATATTATGCTATTTTTAGATGCAAAATCACGCCTATCAACTGGTACAAGTTTTGAAAATGGCTCATTCAGTATTGAAGACCCTGAAGGGCGTTTATATGAATATTTAGATTTTTCTGATGATAAATACCTACGTTCTTCAAGCCATTTAAATTCTCAGCAAGAAGGTTTAGTTGAAAATTCATCACCTTTCATAAGAGACCATAGGAATACTCACCGCGGTATTGACTTTAAACAAGGTCCAAACACAGGTTTGCCAAATGGTTTACAAACAGTATTGTTTGCCGCTATTCCTAAAGATGAAGAATTAGGCACTAGCCGCCGTATTTTTATGAAGCCTGAAACTTTTGGGTGCAGATTAAATACTTTAGGTGCTAGAGAAAGGTTTGCAGGTGCAACAACAGCAGAACGTCCAACACGTGGCTTTAGCGACTTGAAGCAAGCTATTGGACATGCAGGTTCATTTATTAACGCAAACACAACTGCCGCTGCGGCTTCTTCAAGAAAAGAACGTGTTCCTACCGCTATTCTTGAAGCTTTTGAAAACTTACATAACAACATGGCTTTCTCTGTAAATCAAGGCGATTTAATTAAAGATGAACCACTTGATAATGCACAAGGCATTAGAAGAATGATTGATAACCTTACTACTATTGCCACAAAATTGCCAGCACAAGAAGAAAAGCACCAAGCAATAACAGCAATTTATGAATTTATTGATGTAGTTGCTGCTAATATACATGAAATAAATGGCATGAATGTTAGAATTGGTAATGAAGTGGTACTAAGCTTAGAGGATGTGAATAGTTCTATTGCTACTTCAAATCCTAAAGGCAGATTACCTGGTGTAGAGGCTAAACGTGACGAACTTGCTGGGGTGTTCTTCGGTGCTGAAAACTTAAGTTCAAAAGCAAAAGAAGTTCTAGGTGCTCTTCGCACTTCTGAAAGACTGCACGTTTCTTTTTCTAGCCCAAGAATAGCAGAACTAATGACTCTTATTGCTAATGCAAACACCGCTAACCCAGACCCATTACTTAGCAATGAATTAAATGATTTATATGCTTATAATGGCATAGCTACTGAGCCAGATAGAGCAACAATTCTTCTAAACAAATATCTGCAAGAAGCAAGCACTGGTTTACCAGCTGAAATTAATAAAGATAAGTTCCAAAATGCTCTTCTCAACCTTGCTAGCACAACACTAAGTGCTGATCAGCAAAAAGCATTAGCCGCTACTTTAGCGATAGACCAACAGTTAACAGGTGCTGAAATTGAAGCTCTTAGTGATATTCCACCTGCATTTAGAGCCTACGCTTTAGTAAACTTACCACATATTAAAGACGCTATAGCAGGGCTTGTTACACTACAACCAGATGCAAGAGCTTTGGCAGTTGAAAAAGCTATGAACACATATTATGAAGCAATTATTGGTGCGGTAAATGGTACTGATTATAGCCCTGACGATACAACAAAATTAGCTGTTGCTATCGGTAAAGTTGCCACTAAGGCTTTCTCGGCTGAACAGTTACAAACAGTATACGCACGTCTAACTACACCAGAAGCTTCTGAAAACCGTAGCAGAGCAATAAATATCACCTCTGCCTTTGCTATGGGTGCAAGAACTACAACATTAACTGACGTTCTTGGCATAACAGCAAAAAACCAATTTACTCTTTCAGCCGCGGTAAGCCTGTTAGAAGATGAACTTAATATTCCAGATGATCAAAGAATACTATACAACAATACAACCGCTCTATTTCAGCGAGATTTAGAAGATACTATAGATCCAGCAAACCCTAGTGCAAACAGCGTAACTGCTAATCAAATTGCAACTGCTTTTGTAAAAGATTGCATTGAAAGACCAAGTACATTTAGCATTGTTGCAGCAGGGCAAGCACCTACAGCACCTCTAAAAACTGAACAAGCGGTAGTAGCTGCTATACCTGACCCAATTATGCGTGCAGCAGTTACAAAACTTGCTAGCCAAACTGCAGCAGTAGAATCTGTAAGGTTCTTGCAGTCAACCTCTGACTTCCCTGGTGGATTTATGGCAACAAACGTACCACCCCAAGATGTAACACCATCTACCATTGCTGCCTATACTTTTAATCCTGCTACAGGCCAATTTACTTCAACTGTTACAACACAACTACAAGACCTAAGGCTAAACGATGGTACAATTATTCCCCTACATAATGCCACCTACTCAGTAGAAATGACATGTAATGTGGTTGTAGCAAATGGCGTTGCACAAATTCAAAACCTAAGGGTTTACCCTGAAACAGGTTGGGATTTGGCAAGATAGACTAGTAATATTAGTTACTTTCAACCCAAATTGCTTTCTTAAGTTGTTTTAAGTCTCCGACGGCTTAGGGAAGGTCATTTCCCTAAGAACCCACGTCATCAATAATGCCCTTGAAAAATGCAAGCATTTTTCAAGGGCATTTTTTCTTCCTTTCATGCAAATTTAGTATGTTCTCTATTTATATTTTCGTGGCTAAG
>CAYJFV010000177.1:0-4051 GCA_964369275.1 uncultured Desulfovibrionaceae bacterium | reverse complement strand
GCCTCTCGAGCTCTCCACCCCTTCCTTACAAAAACTTTTAATTCTCGGTATAGCTTGTGCATTTTCCTTGAGCTGTTCTCGAAGAAAGCTAGTGCAATTTATGATTTCAAACTTTCTCACTTGCGAAAGCAAGTGTTGCACATATAAACTTTTGTTCTTTGCTACCATTTACTAGTCAAACTTCCATTAATCGCCTTAATCACGAAAATATAAGTAACAAATAATTTTATAGCACATTCCAAAAATATCAAAAGCTGATTTCTACTGAACGCAGTTCGGTAGAAATCAGCTTTTGATATTTTTGCATTAGGGATTCTAAAGGGACTTAGTTCCTTTAGCCGTCGGAGACACAAAAAAAAAAATGCGTGGTTTAGAATTTTTACAAGGCAGGCAAGGCTTTTTATGAAGGAGTGACACATAAACGTCCATGACTGAATAAAAAACGATGCCTAACGCAGTAAAAATCCAAACCACGCATTTTTTTAGTTTACTTGTTGTATACCGTCAACCAACCACATAGAATTTTTATCTAATCTAACAAAATGCCAAACCTCAGTAACATTTTCAGCCGCACCTTGTGCATCTTCGCGAAGTAACACGGTGAAATAAACAGAAACACGCTCGCCATCGGCATCTTTTTCCATAGAGTTAACTTGAGCATTAACTGTAAGAATTTCAGTTTTAGAGGGGTTAGGGTCTTCTTTAGCCTGAGAAACAATTTCATCATAAACGGCTTTAGTTGTGAATATTTTTATATCATCAAGGTCACGTTTATCCCAAGATTCTTGTAAACGCACATAGGCAGTTTTAGCACCCTCAACAAATTCAGCAGTGTCTATATTTAAAGCGTTAGCATAGCTTGCTTCTTCTTGTGCATTTGAAGAGTTGTATTGATTACTTGCGTCATTATCGCGTAAATTATCCCAAGTAGATTGAGCTGAACGCGACTGAGTTTGTGCTTGATTTTGTTGATAATCAGGCTGATTTTTTGGGCGTGAAAGACCTCTGAATAGGCGTACACCAAAATATAGAAGTAGACCTATAATTATTATGTCAAACAAGCCACCACCTGCAAATGGAGTACCCATTAGCATTGAGCCAAGTAATGTACCAGCTAGTAAACCACCAAATAAGCCCATTCCGCCAAAGCCACGGCTTGCACCAGCGGCAGTTGCTGTGCCAGCGGTTGCAGCCCCTGCTCCTGCTCCTGCAACGTTATCGCCATTTCTTAGTGTTGAGCTTGTTCCACCAACGTTTCCAGCTGGTGCTTTAGGTGCAGGCGAGGAAAAGGAAGATTTTCCACCAAAAGAGCGTGAGCCACCAAAACGTCTTGCATCGGCATCATCAGGTAATGCAAATAGAATTACACTTAAAAATGCTAATAATAATCCAAATTTTTTCATTATTTTTCCTTTTATAATATAGGTATTTATCTTTTCGTTATGAACCTTTAATATATGAGCTAGAAAATGTTTTGTCAAGAATGAGAACATATAATAATTATATTTCGATACAATTTGATACGTAGAATTTATGAGATTAGGTTGATAATAATGTTTTTTATTGCTACAATTTATATTCTTCTTAGGAAATATATTTAATTTTCAAGGTTAAGTGAAAATTTAATTTTTGCTAAAAAAGACTAGACTACTACATGAAAATAGTGTAAAAGTCACTTTGTAAATTGGTTTAATGGGTTTACTATTTATGCAATGCAACATAAACAGGCAAATTCTATAAACTTTTTATATCCTTGTTATTTGAATTTTACTTTAACTAGGGTGCGTTTCTAAATTAAAATCTTTTTTGTGAGTGTGTATGGAACAACAAAACGGCGTTTTAGTCCTAAATAAACCTAAGGGTATAACTTCTGCTAAGGCAATTTCAGTTTTGAAAAGGCTTGGGCAAAAGAAAATTGGACACGCTGGCACACTTGACCCAATGGCAACTGGCGTTTTATTAGTTTTATTAGGGCAAGGCACAAAGCTTTCAAACTACCTACTTGAAGGTGGTAAGAAAATTTATGCAGGCGAGCTAAAACTAGGAACAGTTACAGATACTTGGGATATTGAGGGTGAAGTTCTTGAAGAGAATGACTACTCTGAAATAACAAAAGAAGATGTTGAAAAAGAAGTATTGCACTGGTTGAAAACAACTAGTCAAATAGTACCGCCTTATTCTGCGGCAAAGCACAAAGGTAAACCTTTATACGCTTTAGCACGTGAAGGCAAGGAAGTACCTGTAAAAGTTAAAGAAATACATATTTCGCATGCGGAAATTCTATCAATTGATTTTCCTTATGTGCGATTTGAGGTTGAGTGTTCATCAGGCTCTTACATTCGTTCCCTGGCCCACAGCTTGGGGCAACGCTTACAATGCGGAGCATGTTTAACTGCACTCAATCGGCTCTATAGCCACCCTTTTGGTCTTGATGCGGCATGTGAACTGGATGAGATTGTTGACAATCCAGAACTGCTTACAACAAAACTCCACCCTTTAACCTCTGCCCTAGATTGGACTGTAATAACTTGTAATGATGAAATTCAGCAAGATATTATGTATGGTTCAGCCATACCACACAGTTTAATTCTAGCAAGTGGCAAGTATAACTTACCTGTAGATTTTGGTACAAAGGCTATCTTCCAAGGTGAAGATAATGAACCTATTGCACTAATGCAGGCAAATTATCAAGAGGGGTATTCGGAGCCAGTTTGGACAATACTAAGAGGCTTGTGGTCGGCTTAGTACCTGAAAATTTAGGTAAAAAGTCTTAACAATTTAACCCATGATAAGGAGGTTGCTGTGGTCATGGATTTAGAACAAAAGAAGTCTGTTATAGCTTCTCACGCAAAACACGAAGGTGACACAGGCTCAACTGAGGTACAAGTAGCACTTTTAACAGCTCGTATTGAAGGGCTAACTGAACATTTTAAAGTGCATAAAAAAGACTTTCACTCACGTACAGGTCTTTTAAAACTTGTTGGTCAAAGACGTAAACTTTTGAGCTACCTCAAAACTACGGACGTACAACGCTACCGTGCTTTAATTGAAAAGCTTGGTTTGCGTAAGTAATACGAAGTTATCTACGTGGAAAGATTGCTATTTTTTGTGGTCTTTCCACAACTTATTTTTAGGCAAAAACTTTTGTATACAAACTAACTAGGGTGAGAGACTTTATAAAACTTTCATACCATTTTTTGGGTGTAAATTTTTATTGTACCAAAAAAAATGATTTTGATAAAAATTTATTCCTTACCTATTGAAAAGACTTATAAAGACTCGCACTCACAATGTGTACAATGGCATAGTATTCGAGAAAATTTCTCATTCAACTTTTAATCTAACTCATTAAGGATACTTATGAATTTATTAAATGCTACTCGCGTTACCTGTATGGTTGGCGGCAAAGAAGTTATTTTAGAAACGGGTAAAATGGCACGCCAAGCAGCTGGTTCTGTTTGGATTCAATGCGAAGGAACTGTATTATTAGTTACAGTTTGTGAACAAGTGCTTGAAACCCCGAAAGATTTCTTCCCACTCACAGTAGAATATTCTGAAAAAATGTATGCGGCTGGTCGTATTCCTGGTAACTTCTTCCGCCGTGAAGTTGGTAAACCATCTGACCATGAAACTTTAGTTTCACGCTTAATCGACCGTCCAATTCGTCCGCTTTTCCCAAAAGGCTACAACAACGAAATTCAAGTTCTTGCAAGCGTAATTTCAGCTGATCAAATCAATCTACCTGATACTATGGGTATTACAGCGGCTTCTGCAGCTGTTATGCTATCAAACATTCCATTTGAAGAAGCTATTGCTGGTGCTAGAATTGGGCGTATTAATGGTGAATTTGTACTAAACCCAACTGCTGAACAACTGAAAGATTCTGAAATGGATATCGTTTTTGCGGCAAGTAAAGATGCTGTTGTTATGGTAGAAGGTGAAGCAAAGTTCTTACCTGAAAACATAATTGTTGAAGCTTTAGAATGGGGACATAAAGAAATTCAGCCACTTATCACTTTACAAGAAGAATTAGTAAAGCTTTGTGGTAAAG
>CAYJFV010000176.1:0-4052 GCA_964369275.1 uncultured Desulfovibrionaceae bacterium | reverse complement strand
GGCAAAACACACACAATAGAAGATTTAAAAGAGCTTAAAGAAATTGATTTATCTGGACTTGGCATTCAAGAGCTAAACTTTTTAAAGCATTGTCCAAACTTGGAAATTCTCAATCTAAACATGAATAATATTAGCGATTTGGTTCAATTGTACTTTACAAGAAAATTAAAAAAGCTTTTTGTAAGTAATAATAAAATCACAGATATAAATCTTGCTTTTAGGTATTGTTTAGATTTAGAAGAGCTTGATTTATCAAATAATGAAATTACTGAAATACATGCCTCTGCTATACCGCTTATGAAAAATTTAAAAAGGCTAAATTTAAGCAATAATAAGCTTTATTTGAGCAAAGAACCTCTTAATGATTTTTCATGTTTTGAAAGCATGAAAAATTTGGAATATCTCAATTTAAATAATACAAATATCAAAAAAACTCAATAATAAGGAGTAAATAGAATGTTAAAATTAGAAACAATGTATACAGTGAGGGTATACATTTGACCAACTACTTTTATATGCGAAAAATCAGTCTGTTTTAAGTACTGGCTCAAAAGATATAATAATAATTGAGGATGAATGATAAGATAACTGTACTGTCACATTAAAGTCATAATAAAGCTATATATTTGTAATAATTTTGTAACATATAAACTGTACTCATTGTAAACATAAATTGCATTGTAAATGCACGACACATTCTACGCAAATTAAGTTATGAGCAAAAAGTGTTCGAAATACTATTTCAGGAGTTTATATGTTTAATAAGTTAAGTAAGTCTTTAGCGGTTACACTATTTACAACCTTATTATTAGTTGGTTGTAATGAAAAAGAACAAGAACAAGCAGTTAATCTAAATTCATTAAGTTTAGATCAAATTGTTGAAATGGCAAAAAAAGAAGGTGAAGTACACTCTGTTGGTATGCCAGATACTTGGGCAAATTGGGTAGGTACTTGGACTGATTTAAAAGATATTTATGGCCTCAATCACACTGATGTAGATCTCTCATCAGCTGAAGAAATTGCTATGTTTGAAGCTGAAAAAGATAATGCAACTAAAGATATTGGTGATGTAGGGCAATCTTTTGGACCTGTAGCAGAAGCAAGAGGAGTTACTCAGCCCTACAAAACAAGCTATTGGGATGATGTACCAGCTTGGGCAAAAGACGAAGACGGCGACTGGATTATTGCATACTACGGAACTGTTGCTGTAATGACAAACCGTAAACTTGTTCCAAACCCACCAAAATCTTTTCAAGATATTTTAGAGGGTGACTACATGGTAAGCCTTAGTGATGTTGCAAGAGGCACTCAATCACAATGTGCTGTACTTGCGGCGGCAGTTGCTCATGGTGGCGACGAAGCGAACTTACAACCTGGTTTTGATTACTTTAGAAAAATTGCTGAACAAGGTAGACTTGATAAAGGTGAAGGAAGCCTTGCACGTTTAGAAAAAGGTGAAATTGCTTGTTTATTTATGTGGGACTATAATGCACTAAACTATCGTGACCAAATTGTTGCAAACAATCCTAATGCTCAATTTGATGTTATGATTCCAGAAGAAGCTTCTGTTCAAAGTGGTTATGCAACAATTATTAACAAATATGCACCTAATCCGCACGCAGCAGCTCTTGCAAGAGAATATATATTAAGTGACGCTGGGCAAATCAATCTTGCTATTGGTTATGCTAGCCCTATTAGAAATGTTGAGCTTCCAGCAGAACTTGCAGCAAAAAGAATACCACAAGAACAATATGCAAATGCTCGTCCAATTCAAAATGCTAAAGCTTGGGAAAAAAGCGTTTCAGAAATCGGTGTAAATTGGCAAGAACAGGTTGTTTCTTATTCTAAATAATTATCTTTTGTATAAACTCAAATGAAGGGAAAATTCATTTATAAATAAGTGAATTTTCCTTTTTAATACAAATGTGTGTAGCCATAATAAGTTGTATGTAAAGGATAGTAATGAAAAGAAATAAAAAATACCTTTTTGCTTTATTGCCATTTATTTTTATTGTAGTTCTATTTGAACTACTGCCAGTTATCATGATTATTTTTCGTAGTTTTATGCCTGCAAATGAAGTAGGTTTTACCTTTGAACATTATATTGGTATTTTTACAAAAAGGCTTTATCAGCAAGCTATTATAAATAGTGTGATAATTTCTATTTTTTCTGCAATATTTGGAATTGTTATCGCCTTTTTTGGGGCAAAAGCCTACCATGGCACACAGGGAACGAAGAAAAATTTATTTATTAATGTATTAAATATGACTTCAAACGTTTCTGGTATTCCCCTTGCTTTTGCATATATTATTTTGTTTGGAAATGTTGGTATTATTGTAAATTTTGGGAAAACTTTTGGTATTGAGGCTTTAGCTGAATTTAATCTTTATAGTGTTAACGGGCTGTTACTTACTTATATTTACTTTCAAATTCCGCTTGCTACTTTACTTATGATTCCATCATTTAATGCATTAAAAAAAGAATGGCATGAATCTGTGGCTCTTCTAGGTGGTAACTCTTTAGATTATTGGTTTAGAGTAGGTTTGCCTGCACTTACACCAAGTGTTTTAGGAACTCTTAGTATTTTATTTGCAAATGCTATATCTGCCTATGCAACAGCCTATGCACTTATTCAAAACAATTTGTCGCTTTTACCAATACGAATTTCTGAACAATTTGTGGGCGACATTGTATTACGCCCTGAATTTGGTTCGGCTTTATCGGTTGTGCTTATGGCACTTATGGTACTTTCCATTTATATAAAAGATAAATACCTTGAAAGTAGAAAAGGTGTATAAATATGAAAAAAAATAAATTTTCAAATATTGCTATAATGTGGATAATTTCAATTTATCTTGTAACACCACTTATTGCTACTTTTATTTATTCAATTTTTACCGAGTGGATGAGTTTATTACCTACCGGATTTACATTAAAATATTACATTATGCTTTTTTCTGATATTAATTTTTGGAAGGCATTAATAAGAACTGTAGTAATTTCTTTTGTTCCTATTATTGTTACTTTAACAACTCTTCTTTTAGCAATGTATGTAGTTATAGTGTACCACCCTAAACTTGATAAATTTCTAAGTGTTGTATGTACAATTCCGTATGCAGTGCAGGGAATTATTCTTCCTGTTAGTATAATTTCGTTATTTGCAGGTGCCCCAGGTTTTTTATCAAATAGAATATTTATGCTCGTGTTTACATATTGCGTTATTATTTTACCTTATATGTATCAAGGGGTTAGAAATAGTCTTAATAGTATTGACTCAAAAAGAATTTTAGAGGCAGCTCAGTTACTAGGTGCAAGTAATCTTTATACATTTTTTAGAATTATTGTTCCAAGTATAAGTCAGGCACTTCTTATTTCTTCTTTGCTTTCAATCGCCATTGTTTTTGTAGACTTTGTAATTGTAAACACTATCGCGGGCAATTATTATACTACTGCACAGGTGTATTTGTTTAGAAATATGCATTCTTCTGGGCAATTTGTAAGTAGCATTGTTTTAGTGCTATTCTCGGTAACTTTCATAATTTCCTTTTTTGCCTTTAAAATAAGCAAAAAAATGAAATAGGATAAATAAAATGAGCTATATAGAATTTAAAAATATCTTGAAAAAGTTTGATGATAATACAGTATTAAATAATATTTCCTTGAACATAGAAAAGGGGCAACTTGTCACCTTGCTTGGTCCATCAGGTTGTGGAAAAAGTACATTACTTAGGTGTCTTTCAGGGCTTGAGCAGGTTACAGGTGGAAAAATTTATTTGAATGGCGAAGATATAACATCACGCCCTCCTAAAGATAGAGAAATAGGCATGGTTTTCCAACAATACAGCCTTTTCCCAAATATGAATGTTTACGACAATGTGGCATTTGGGCTAAAACTAAAGAAAATGCCAAAAAATGAAATAGAGAAAAAAGTTAAAAATGCCCTTGCGATGGTAGACTTAAGTGCACGTGAACAATTCTTTCCACATGAATTATCAGGCGGACAGCAACAACGTGTTGCCCTTGCTCGCTCTATTGTGAATGAACCTAAAGT
>CAYJFV010000175.1:0-4060 GCA_964369275.1 uncultured Desulfovibrionaceae bacterium | reverse complement strand
TCATAGGAACAGCATCTTGTAACTGAGTTCTACCCATTTTTATTACGTCTTTGAACTCGTCTGCTTTTTCTAAGAAACCGTCGCTAAGGTATAAGATTTCGTCGTTTAGGCTTACAAGTTTGGTGTATAAAGCTATACGGAATGCTGTTGGGTATGCATCGTTAGTTGATTGTGAACAGTTTACATGGTTGTTAGGGTGGCAATATTGGTATTCGCCTTTTTTATGCCCCATAATTTCTAAAGCACGGTTGGCAATAACTTCGTTTGCGTTCATGTTACATGAAGTACCTGCACCACCTTGTACACTATCAAGCGGGAATTGATCATGGAATTTGCCAGCAATAATTTCATCACATGCTTGGCAGATTGGCCCTAAAAGTTCTTGTGGAAGAAGCCCTAATTCAGCATTAGTTAAAGCAGCAGCTTTTTTTACATAAGCTAAAGCATTAATAAATTCAGGCACATCGTTAATTTTACTTCTTGAAATGTCAAAGTTTTCTAAAGCTCTGTAAGTTTGTACGCCGTAGTATACGTCATTAGGAATTTCTAACTCGCCAAGAAAGTCATGCTCAAAACGTGTTGACATAAATACCTCGATTTTAAATTATAGTTAAATAACTTTTTCACAAGTCATTTATTAAAAGTTTTAGCATACGCAAAAAGTGATGTCAACACACACTTATTAAAAAAATAAGCTAGAAAATGCCACGATTATTGATTTTTAGCACCTTATTTTTAGATTTTTCTATTTTTTTTAGTATAAGAAAAGCAAAATAACACATTATAAGATAATATAACATAATATAAGTTAATATGATTATGTTATATATTTCTCTTCCAGATATACGCAAATTTTTTCTATGAAGTAATACCTTCTTTATGCTGCTCCGGCTTGCGAATATGCAATAATATAGCGAATTGTTTTGATAATTTTATTATTAGCTGGTATTGTAAAAGGCAAAAAACACCTAAAAGTACGCTAAGAACACCATAAATTTGTTTTATGGTAAAGGGTTCATCAAGTAAAATAACACCTGAAGCAATACCAATAAGGGTTGAGAAATTTAAAAATATCCCTGAAATGCTTGCTCCAACAGTTTTTACGCCAAAATTCCACATAATAATGGCGGCAATAGTAGAAAGAAAAATGGCATAAAATAAACAAAGAATAACAGTATAATTCATTGTTGGTAAAGCTAAATCATTCGTAAAATACCCATATAGGCAGTTAAGCAAAACGCCAAAAAAACCACTATAGCATACCAGTTCAGATACGCTTATATGGCGTAATAGCCGTGAACTAATGAGAGTATACAAAGCCCAACCAAATTGGGCAAATAAAAATACAATATCACCCTTATTGAATTGCATTGTGCGTATAGCTAAAATATGCCCGTCTGTAAGAATATACACCATACCAATTAAGGCAAGAAAAATACCAAACCACTGAATTAATAATAATTTTTCCCTAAGAAAAATAAAGGCAAAAAATGCAATAAATAATGGTGAAGTGGCATTAATAATTGAAAAATTCGTAACGCTTGAATATTGTAAACCAACAATAACGCCTGTATTATTCATACATACAGAAAAGAAACCTAAAAGAAATAAAATAGGTATATGCTTAAGTTTAGGTAATTTGCATTGTTTTGTAAAAATTAGAAATGCAAGAAGCAAGGACGAGGAGCAAAAAAAGCGAATTATTATGAAAGATAATGGAGAGCCAAAAGGCAACATAAGTTTTGTAATATACGAATTCATTCCCCAAATTATTGAGGCAATTAGTAATGCACATAATGCTTTTAAAGTGTCTTGCATGCGAAATCTCAAAAGGGATAAAGGCTTAAAAATAATGCATAAATCAATGAAGAAAGACATACTCCTTTTTTATTTTACTGTCTATAGTAAAAGTAAGATTTTTACAATATTTTTTTAGCAATACTTTAATTGTAATTACAAAATGCTGTATACTTTTATTAAATACTAAAAAACTACTCTACTATACATTGTTTTGCTAAAATTTGACTCAAAACCTTGGCTATGTTATTTGATATTCAATTGACTTTATAAATTTATTCATTTTGAAATATGTATATGCTGCTTTATAATTTTTAATACACTTGAGGATTTATGAACTATTTATTTATACATCACAATTTTCCTGCACAATTTCATAAGTTATCAGAGCTACTTGCAGAAGATAAGAAGAATAAAGTATATTTTCTTTCGCTTTATAAAAGACGTAACGACTTATCTGTAAAAAATGTAGAATGGCTACAAATTAATAGTAAAAAAGTGAATGAAAGCATGTCTTTTTATGAAATGTCTGAAATATTTGCTGAAAGTCAACTTATATTAAAAAGGCAAGGCTTATCGCCTGATATTATTCATGGGCATGCAAATTTTGGCACTATAAATTTTAGTAAAGAAATTTTCCCACAAGCCAAGCAAACAGGCTTTTTTGAATGGTATTATACACCAGAAACAGAAGTTGAAATTCATTATACGCAAAAAGAGCCTGTAACCTCTTTGCACTATCAGCAAAGGCAGATAAATATTCTATCGCTTGGTGCATTAGATTGCGTAGATGTAGCAATTTCAGCAACTGATTTTCAAAAAGCTCAATTCCCTAAAGAATATCATTCAAAATTACAAACCTTACATAACGGTATTGATACTGAATTTTTTAAGCCAGATACGCCTACAACGCTACCAGAGGAGTTTAAAGCTCTTGTAGGCAAAGAAGTTGTTACATATACTGCACGCTCGTTAGAACCACACCGTGGCTTTCCACAATTTTACAGGAGCATTCCTTATATTCTTGAAACCCGCCCTAATGCTCATATTGTTATTGTTGGCAGCGAAGATGTAACCTATTCTAAAAGACCAGATAATGGAAAAACATATTTGCAGAATTTAAAAGATGAACTACCACTAGATAATGAAAGAGTTCATATTTTCCCAATGCTAAATTACAATTTTTATAGGATGTTATTACAACTTTCTAGTGTGCATGTATACTTATCAGTTCCATTTACATTATCATGGTCTTTGCTGGAATCTATGAGCTGTGCTTGCACAATTGTAGCTTCTGCAACACCGCCAGTTGAAGAAGTGATAAAGCATGAAAAAAATGGAATACTTACCGACTTCCATAACCCAAAAATTATAGCTGAAACTATTTGCACTACCCTAAAAAACCATGCAAAGCTAGAACATATACGCCTAAATGCACGCCAAACTGTTTTAGATAATTATGATGAAAAAAATCTATTAAAGAAATACATAGAAATTTTATCGAATTAATATTATTTCAATTACTTACACAAAATATGTATAAAAATAGAAACACGAAAACAATTCTACCAAAACGTAGAAAGTTGCAGTTATTTTTAAAATTACAAATCTATTAATTGGTGTATAACTTAATTTAAAAATTCATTTATTTCAATGAATTAATACATACAGTAATTTCTTAAAATAATTTTCCACATTTTTGTAGATTTTATAACTATCTGTTTTTATAAATTTTTTTAAATATTATTATTTAATATTTTCTAGTAAATTATACAAAAGCTTAGTTTTTTACATTTTTGTAGAAAATTTTTATTTTTTTTACCTTTGGAGTAAAGCAAACCACTGTAATTATAAACTTTTTACTTTTGGCATAGCATTTGCTTTATAGAAAGCAAATAATTATATAGGTGGTTATATTATGAATTATGCCGACATTGGATTTATGTTAATTTGCAGTGCTTTAGTTATGGTGATGACACCCGCTTTAGCATTGTTTTATGGTGGGCTTGTTAGGGCTAAGAACATTTTATCTACAACTATGCATTCGTATATATTAATGGGCATTATTCCTGTTTTATGGGCTATTGCTGGTTATTCTTTAGCTTTTGGGCCTGATAATTTTGGTTTAATTGGCGACTTTTCTTTTGTTATGCTTACAGGCGTTGGCATGGAAGGTGGCCCTGTTGATAATATACCACACTTATTATTTATGGTTTTTCAGTGCATGTTTGCTGTTCTTACAATAGCCTTAATTTCAGGTGCT
>CAYJFV010000174.1:0-4143 GCA_964369275.1 uncultured Desulfovibrionaceae bacterium | reverse complement strand
ACGAAACTTGAAAAACAGTATCATCATTGCTATGGAGTTTTATATATTTTTCTGCAAGAACCTATCATGCAAGTAGCTATTTTAGATATTATTGACGATAATTACTCGAGTCGTGCATACGTTTTCAAAGACAAAAGAAATGCCTATACGATAATCCGTGACGATGCAAAGATTCTTGCCTATGCTGATGAGCATACTTTCCCTGAGTTTCCTGTAGAAAGAGATCAGAATATCAAGAAGTTATTTAATCATAGTGATTATGCAAGCACAAAAGAGATTTCTCTCTCTTATTTTGAAAAAATTGTTCAAAATAAAGTTTCAGTCAAAGACTTTGAACATTTTTTAGCTCAAGAAAGCCCACGCATTTGGACTTGGGATAGAGTTCGCAAAGAAGCAGAAAAGAAAAATATCAGCCCAAGTGATGTAGCTAAGGTTTTGAATTTTGATTAATTTATTTTTTGCATAACGTCATGTATAAAAAAGTAATTTATTATTACATCTTAGCCTATCGTTATTATAACAAAAATAACACAAACTTATCATAGAAATATACTTATGTATGCACTAAAACATTAAAAAAAGGAGTATATTATATGAGTACATTACTAGTTGTTGCATACGATAGTGAATTTAAAGCAGAAGAAATGCGTTTGCAACTTATGAAAATGCAAAAAGATTACCTTCTAAGCGTTGAAGATGCTGTTGTAGCAAAGAAAAACAAAAAAGGTAAAGTAAAATTAAACCAAATTTACCATTTAACCGCCGCAGGAGCTGCAAGCGGTGGTTTTTGGGGCTTATTAATTGGTATGATTTTTCTAAACCCACTTTTAGGCTTTGCCGTTGGTGCAGGGGCTGGCACTGTTTCTGGTGCTTTGTCTGACATAGGTATAAATGATAAATTCATGAAAGATGTTGCACAAAATCTTACCGAAAATTCATCTATGCTATTCTTATTACTTGATAATATTGTATTTGATAAAGTTTTAGATGAACTAAAAGGTACAGGCGGTACAATTATTCAAACATCTTTATCGCATACCGATGAAGCACGTTTCAAAGAAGCAATTAAGCAAGAAGAAAATGTAAAAGTAGAAGAAAACATAGAATAAACGAGCTTGTTTAACTATTTCTACAATTATACAAAAAAAAGAGCCTTTAAAGGCTCTTTTGATTTTTAAGTGATAAAACTTAAATATAAAACTTAATTTTGAAGTAAATCAACACCATTAATAAAGTGCTTAACTACCCTACCCTTAAGTGTTTGCCCTAGAAGTGGTGTATTACAACTTTTTGAATATAATGTTTCTTTGCTTACTTTCCATTCAAGTGAAGTATCGAATAAGAAGAAGTGTGCAGGTTGCCCTTTTGCAATGCCATGCTTAGGCAAGTTGAAAACTTCTATAGGTTTTTCTACCCATAAACGAACAATATCTTCTTGAGATAATACATTTTCTTCATGCAGTTGCCATGTTACAGACAAAGCAGTATCCATACCAGTTAATCCATTAGGAGCAAGAGCAAAAGGCTGATCTTTTTCATGCTCATCATGCGGTGCATGGTCGGTTACAAGCATGTCGATTAAGCCTGATTTTACTGCTTCGCGAATAGCATCAACATCTTTTTGAGTACGCAAGGGCGGATTTGTTTTTGCGTTTGTATTATAGCCCTCTAAAACTTCTTCTGTTAAAGTAAGAAAGTGTGGGCAAGTTTCAGCTGTTATTTTTACATTTTTTTGCTTAGCAAAGGCAATTTGTTCTAAAGTAACTTTAGCAGAAACATGGGCAATATGTACTGGAATATCAAGATATTCTGACAACATAGCATCACGGCTTGCCTGCATAGCTTCTGCAATATCAGGCTGAGCTTTAATGCCTAATTCTGTACTAAATACACTTTCATTCGCATGTGTACCAATCGCTAAAAATGGCTCTTCGCAGTGGTCAATAAAGCGTAAGCCCACATCATTACCGTATTCCATAATTCTACGAACTATAGCCGTATCGGTAATAGGCACGCCATCGTTAGAAACAGCAACGCAACCAGCCGCTTTTAATTCTGATAAAGGTGCTAATTCTTTACCTTTTAATCCAATAGTTGCCCCTGCAACTGGCATTACATAAGGCCCATTAGGAAAAGCTTGTTTTGCTTTATCTAAAATATATTGTGTAACAGCGGGGCTATCGTTCACAGGCGAGGTATTTGCCATGCACATTACACGCACAAAACCGCCGTGTAAAGCTGTATTCAAGCCAGATTTTACATCTTCTTTCCATTCATAACCTGGTTCGCGTAGGTGCACGTGACAATCTATAAAAGATGGAAATAGTACAAGATTTTCTGCATCAACAACAGGATATTCCGAATTTAAAGCAGTACCAACTTCTTCAATAACGCCATCTTTTACAAGAATTTCTACTGTTTTTCCTAAATATAGAGCATTTTTCAAATGAAAAGTATTCATTATTAGTTCCCTTCTCGTAAAATAAGAGTTGATAAAGCCGCCATACGAATAGCAACGCCTGCTTCAACTTGGTTAAGAATTTGTGATTGTGGGCCGTCAGCCAAAGAAGAAGAAAGTTCTATACCGCGGTTAATTGGCCCAGGGTGTAGAAGTGCAGCATTTGGGTTTGCTAGTGCCATAATTTCTTCTGTTAAACAATAGCGTGAAACATAGTCATGAATTGATGGAACTAAGCCAGCTTGTTGACGTTCAAATTGCATACGTAGGCAGATAATAGCATCTACCCCTTTTGCAGCTTCGCGTAAATCAGTATACACTTCGCCCCAAGTTTCAATACCACGTGGAAGTAGTGTTGAAGGCCCGCAGATACGCAGGTTAACACCTAATTTTTTTAGCGAATGTCTATTAGAGTGTGCAACCCTAGAATGTTGAACATCGCCCATAATGAGAAGAGTTTTGCCTTCAAATTCGCCATTCCAAGCACGTTTTAGTGTAAAGGCATCTAATAAAGCTTGTGTTGGGTGTGCATGCCAGCCATCGCCTGCATTCACAATTGGGCAATGCAAATGCTTTGCAAGGTATTGTGCCGCACCTGAAAAAGAGTCGCGAATAACAATAGCATCTGGATTCATTGCTTGCAGTGTAAGCCCTGTATCGCGTAAATCTTCGCCTTTTGACATACTAGAACCTGAGGAAGCCAAAGCAAAGGTATCAGCCGAAAGCCTTTTCCCCGCGATATCAAAACTTGTTTTTGTACGTGTTGAAGATTCTGTAAACAGCAAAATTATGCTTTTACCACGTAAAATATCGGACTTTTTAATTGAACCTTTATTGAAAGAATAAAATTCTTCTGCTTTGTCTAGCAAATAAAGAATTTCTTCTTTAGAAAGTTCTTTCGTATCGAGCAAGTCTTTATGTTTCCAGATCATATCCACTCCTAAATAAAATCTCTAAAAAAGATATTAAAACACTAATGCACATTGTGCAAGAAGATTTTTGATTGCAGCCCCTCTATGAGATACCGCATTTTTTTCTTCCTTGCTTAGCTGTGCAGAAACTTTTTGTAATTTTTCATCGTAAAATATAGGGTCATAGCCAAAACCATTTTCCCCAATACATTCTTTTGTTATTATTCCTTCCCAATATCCGTGCGAAATAATATTAGCTCTTTCATCAGGAAAAACAAGAGCAAGACAACATACAAACCTTGCTTTACGCTCTTCATTAGTGGTAAATTTTTCTAAATCTTTTAATACTTGTAGTATATTTTTTTCATCTTTAGAAATATCTTGAGAAAGAATTTCGTTATTATTACGGTTGGTTGCATAACGTGCAGAATATACACCCGGTGCATTATTTAGTACAAATATTTCCAAACCACTGTCATCAGCTAATGCTATACAAGAAGTTTCTTTTGCAACAAATTTTGCTTTTATAAGTGCGTTTTCTTCAAAAGTTGTTCCTGTTTCTTCGGGAAGTTCCAGTTCTTTATTGTAGCTTGCAAGCGAAATAAGTTCATAGCCCATTTTATTAAATAAAGCCGACATTTCCCTTACTTTGCCCTCGTTATGGCTTGCAAGAATTATTGTATTATTTTTCATTTTTATCACCTATTATGTTGTATTCATTACTAAACCATTCATCAAAGTTTTTTGCACTTTTATGTGAAGCAAAAAATTCTG
>CAYJFV010000173.1:0-4222 GCA_964369275.1 uncultured Desulfovibrionaceae bacterium | reverse complement strand
AAAAAATGAGATACGCATAGAACAAGCAGAGCTGTTCATGCAGTAAATAAAAAAAGGGATACTATTAAGTTAGTATCCCTTTTTTGAATTTAATATAGTTAATTTTCTTTTAAATTACGCAGCAGGTACAGCGGATTTAGACATGTTCTGAGATATATCACCCACAGAGGTAGCTTCGCGTTCAAAAATAGGCTCTTGCTCTTCTTGTGATTCATCTTCTTTAGACATAGTGTCGATTAATTCTGATACACCTATAGTTTGGTCAGAAATAACATCGTTCATATCAGAAACGCTTACAACACTTTGTGCATCTCTTACAGGCTCGTTTTCAGAAGATTGCATGCTTTCTTCTACAGCTTTAGTTTTTTCTTCAGCTTTTTGTGCTTCTTCAAGTTCAGTTTCTTCTTTTAGCTTCTTTTCTTCTTCTTGCTTTTCAAGCTCTGCCTTTTTTTCTTCTTCAGCTATAGCTATTTTTTCCCTACGTGCTTCAGATTCCATTTGACTAGCCGCAGAAGCTACTGACCTATCTTGGGAAGAGGGTGAAGCTGGTGCAAGTGCAGCTGCTCGAATTTTACGAGCTTTTGCGATAGAAGCATCAGGGTCGTTCGGAACTGGTGAAGTATCTATTTGTACAGAGCCACCAACAGCATATCTTTGCCCATCTGGGCCTGTTGCATATTCATAAGAAATACCACTAGTTAAACCACCGCCAGCAGATACGTGCGATTGTTCGTGGGTTCTTACTTCGGCATCGCGTTTTTTAAGTTCTTCAACATAGGCATGATCTTCAGCGGTTAATTCTTGAGAAACCACTGGTTCAGCTTGTTGTGAATCGTTAGGAATTTTTGGGTATTTTTCTTTTTCTTCTCTTACGCGTGAACCAGCTTCCGTATCAACATCAGGTGAAGTTACAACTGGTTTTTGCGGAATAGAAGTTGAACTTGTTGTAAAAGTTCCAGAACTTGTTAGAAATGCCGCACTAGAATTTAGCGTTGCAGAAGAACCACCAACAGCATTACTGCCAGTTGAATAAGCTACCATTGCTCTTGGGGCAACTGTTGGGCTACCAGAAAGAGTTTGCACCGCAACTGTATTTGGCGAGTAGTTACCAGTTCTTGTATACGTTGGGCTATCAAAGCTACTTACAACACTTGAACTAGAGCTAGAAGTATTAGCATTTAGTGTGGATAAGAAATCTTTTGTTTTTTCAGAAAGAACTATACCTGTAGAATCTGTGCTTTCTATGCTTTTATATGTATTTTGTGACTGCGAAGAATTATTGCTATTATTTCTATTAGGTGCAAGAAAAGGCAAGTCATCAGAAGAGATCTTTTTGACTGATCTCACTGGGCTTGCAAATGAATATGCACCAAAGCTTGTTAAACTAGAAATACTAGACATAATTTTTCCTTAACCAAATAAATAATTTTTACACAAAATTTAAGTATAAAAAACCTCTACAACTCCCTTATCGGCATATCTTTAATTTTACTTTAGGGTTAAATTGAAAAAAAATTATTTTTTTTATTCAATATATTCAACATCTTATAAATTTTCAAAAAAATATTTTTTTAAATTCATATTTTTTTTCATGCTTGACTTGCTTTTTAAAATAAAATATCTTTGTATAGAATTTATGCTATGTGCATAAGAGTTATGCAATTATATTACTGCTAACAAAGTTGCCACTATGCATAAGTTTCTTTTTTTGTAAAAGTGTAAACACTTATTATATCTACATAAATTTTAGTATGGCATATATATTGAATATATTGCAGATGTAGAGTAATAAGGCAATTCTTAAACTCTATTATTTGTAAAGGACATATCATGAGCAAATCAAATGCAATTCAATTTATTAATCATATTTCAACTATTTTAGAATGTGAACAGCAATCTTTAGATGTGAATAATAACGTACAATTCACACTTGATGGTAATATTGGCATTGTTATTGGGTATGCAGAAGAATTAAATTCTTTAATCGCAAATTTCTATATTTCTCCTATTCTTTCAGACGATGCAGAAATTTTATATGAAATTTTATGCGGTGCGTATATGTGGGGCTTCACAGCATCTGGCAACTTAGCTATTGATCGCGAAAATGGAATTCTTACATTGCACAGACTTTATGATGTGCCTGCAAATGTTCAACAAGAAGATTTATTAGCCTATGAAGATTTATTTATTTCTCTTGCAGGAGCTGCCCGCTACTGGAGAGATTATTTAGAAAAAGTTCAAGGCACAACAGAAAATGAAACAGTAGCAAGTATGCCTGATATGGCTAATATGCTACGCATATAAGGGGAATATCATGTCACAATCAATAGGCGGCATTCATAGTCAACAACCTACCATGTATATCAGCGAAGCACCTGCTCCTTTTCCTGGTGCTCAAACTGGCGGCGTTACTTTAGGTAATCCAATGCAAGCATTTGGTGCAGCAAGAGAAGCCGCAGCACACGCTATGCCGCAAACAGATAGAGCAAATGTTGCACAAAATACACAAGAAGGCATTTTAGATAAAGTATCGCGTTGGTTTAGTGAAGGACATAAAGCTATGAAAGGCGATTATGGCTTGCCTGCAACCACAACCATTCACGTAAATGGGCAAGAGCTAAACTATTCAAGAGCTGAACTAAAAGATATGATTAAGTCGCTTCCTCGCATGGAAAGACAAGAAGCAAGAGAAAACCTTGCAGCTACCCTTACCCAGCGTGTAGCACACGGTGAAACTTTAGCTAGAACAGTTTTATCAGGCGGTCTTGTTGAAAGATGTAATGCTCAAAATGCTTCTGATATTTTACTATTTTTAGATGCAAAAAACCGTTCAGTTAGTGCAGATGGCACAACCTTTAGCAGTGGTGCATTCAGCATTGAAGACTCAGAGGGGCGTTTATATGAATATTTAGATGCCTCTGATGACAAATATCTTCGCTCTTCAAGCCATATGAAAGCCGATCAGCATGCAAGAATTACAAACTCTGCTGGTCAGCAACATGAAAACGTTCACCGTGGAATAGACTTCAAAGGTGGCCCACAAACAGCATTACCAAATGGCATGAGAACTTTATTGTTTGCCGCTATTCCAGCAAATGCAGAGGCTGGTACAGAACGCCGTATATTTATGAAAGCTGAAAGCTATGGTTGTTGCATTAGCTCATTGGGCGACGCTCAAAAAGCAGCAGGCAGAAGTAGTGTTGGTTCAGAAAGCCGTACCTCAAATGGGTGGGCAGATATCAAACAAATGATTGGGCATACAGCATCATTTATCACCACTCGCTTTGAAGAAGCAGGGGCTACAAGCAGAAAAGAACGTGTACCAACTGATATTAAAGATGGTTTTAAAGCCTTACTTTCTAGCCCAACTTTTGCTAGTGTTCGCGGTGAATTAGCTCATGGTGACCCACTTGAAACTTCAAACGGTATTCGCTCTATGATGCAAAATATTCATCACGCCTTAGACGCTATGCCAGTTGGGGCACAAAGAAACCAAGCTATTGATGAAATTCAAACTTTTCTTGAAACTACAGCTAATACCCTAGCAAGTGCTAACCATTTAAACGCACGTATTGGTAACGAAGCTATGTTTAATGAAGATGAAATTCGCATGCAACTTGGCGGCCGTAACCAACCTCAAATGTTAGAAACAAATCATGAAGTTATGACTACCTTCACAAGAGCAGGCATAACAAACAATGCCCAAGCTGAGGTTATATCAAGAAGAGAAGGTGTTGATAGATTGTACGTTGCTGGTAACAGAACAGGTTTTACTTCTTTCTTACAAACTCTAAATGATTCAATGAATGGCGTTGCATCAGCACAGCAAGAAATGGCTTCTTTGTTTGACCGCTATGCACTTGAAGATGATCAAATAGGTGCATTAGTACGTGAGCATTTAGCTACAGCTTTTGAAGGTGCACCAGAAGTTTTTGCAAACGATACTAACAAAAATGCTCTTCTTAACATTTCACTTGCATCACTTCCAGCTGATGTAAAAAGAAATGTTGAAGCTTCTATTTTTTAGGTAAAAGATAGATTAACTTTTTAGATTTCCTTTTGTTTTTTTATTTACTGCATGAACAGCTCTGCTTGTTCTATGCGTATCTCATTTTTTGAACTGTTGTATGCAAAAACAGCTCTTCACACTCTACGCGAACGTTTTTTATAAATTCCTTTACGCACGTACTTAAGTACGCTTACGCAGGAATTTTTAAAAGAA
>CAYJFV010000172.1:0-4242 GCA_964369275.1 uncultured Desulfovibrionaceae bacterium | reverse complement strand
GTGATACTTCTTCAGGTACATACGAAACTTGGGAAAAATTTGTTATCAAAGACAAACGTGTAAGCCCATCTGCTTTATTACAAGCTTCTAACGGTTCAGTAGTACAAGCTGTTTCTAAAAACAAAAATGCTATTGGTTACATTGGTTTTGGTTACCTTGATAGTTCAATCAAAGCAACTCAAGTTGGTGGTGTAGAAGCTACTCCTGAAACTGCTTTACAAAAATCATGGCCTTTAGCTCGTGAACTATGGTTATACACAAATGGTGCACCTACTGGTGATGTAAAAGGTTTTGTTGACTTTGCTATGTCAGCAGAAGGTCAAGCTTTAGTAAAAGAAGTTGGCTTTATTCCTTTCAAATAATTGATTGCTTTTCCCCATGCTGAAGGTGAAATTCTCTTTAGCGTGGGGAATTTTTTATTAATTTGGGGTGTGTTTCTAAATTATGAATTTTTGTTTTTTGGCTATGTACCCAAAAGTACAAGAATTAATTTAGCAAGATAACCTAGTAATTTTAAACGAGTAAGTTATGTGGTCAAAACGTATAGTTAAAGAATTAATAGTGAAAATTTCGCTCACAAGTATTGCATGGATTGCCTTACTTTCTTTATGCGGAATATTCATTTTCTTATTAATGAATAGTCTTCCTTTGTTTAAAGACTATCCTGTAACAGATTTTCTTTTTGGAATGTATTGGTACCCAACCCATGAACCAGCTGATTTTGGTATTCTACCATTAATTATTGGTTCAATATATGTTACCCTACTTTCTTCGTTGATTGCAGTGCCTTTAGGTGTGTTTACAGCAGCCTATTTAGCAGAAATTGCACCTACCAGAACAAGACGTATTATTAAACCATTTATTGAATTATTAGCAGCACTTCCTTCAGTTGTTATTGGTTTTTTTGGTATGGTAATTGTAGCACCTGCTATGCAAGATTATTTGAATGCTTACACAGGGCTAAACTTATTCAACGCCGCTTTAATGCTTGCGTTTATGAGCGTGCCAACTATTTGTAGTATTTCAGAAGATGCACTTCGTTCTGTTTCCGTTTCTTTACGTGAAGCAAGCCTTGCTTTAGGGGCAACTAAGTGGGAAACTTTGATAAAGGTTGTTATTCCTGCTGCCTTATCGGGTATTGGTACAGCTGTTATGCTAGGAATGAGCCGTGCTATTGGTGAAACAATGGTTGTGCTTATGGTAGCTGGTGGTGCAGCAATGATACCAACTTCTATTTTTGACCCTATTCGTCCAATGCCTGCATCAATTGCGGCAGAAATGGCAGAAGCACCGTATTTTTCAGAGCATTATTTAGCATTATTTGCTATTGGTCTTGTATTATTCATATTTACCTTTGGTTTTAACTATATTGCTTTTTATATTACTGAAAAGCATAAACAAGTTGGATCTTCTGGTTTATAATTAAAGAATATAAATATTATTTTACTATCAAAATAAAGAGCAATATTATGTCAACATCTCCATTAGCGAATTTACCTGATGCCTCTAGGCGTTATAAAAAACAAAGTTTTATGTTTTTCATGCTTAGATCAGCTGCATTTATTAATATTTTTGTATTTTTAGCAATTTGTGCTTTCTTAGTTTATAATGGTGCACCTGCTATTAACTGGGGCTTTTTATCTGAGTCGCCTCGTAATATGATGACTGAGGGTGGAATTTTACCTTGTATTATAGGTACAGCAATTTTATCTGTTGGTTCATTAATGATTTCTTTTCCTATTGGCGTAGCCTCTGCTTTGTGGCTAAACGAATATGGTTCACGTTCAGTTTTAGCTAAATATATTAGACTTGGTGTAAACAACCTTGCTGGTGTTCCATCAGTAGTATTTGGTTTATTTGGCTTATCTTTCTTTGTTACATATTTAGGAATTGGTGTTAGCATTTTATCAGGTATACTTACCCTTGCAGTTTTAACACTACCTATGATTATTAGTACTTCAGAAGAAGCACTACGCCAAGTGCCAGATGCATGGCGTGAAGTGAGTTATGGACTTGGTGCAACACAATCGCAAACAATTGCACGCGTAGTATTACCAGCCGCTTTTCCGGGTATGCTTACTGGGGCTATTTTAGGGCTTGCAAGGGCAGCGGGTGAAACAGCAGCTATTATGTTTACTTCGGCTGTTTTCTATACAGCAAAATTACCAGATTCAATTTTTTCTTCTGTAATGGCTTTACCTTACCACATGTATGTTTTAGCTACAGCAGGAACAGATATTGAAAAAACACGTCCTTTGCAATATGGTACAGCATTAGTTTTACTTGCACTTGTGCTTGGTATGAACCTACTTGCTATTCTTCTTCGCGACCGCTTACAAAATAGGAAATATAAATAATGAACTTTCTAAAAAGTAGATTTGCAATTTTAATTGCAATTACAATTGTGCTTGCAGTGCCTCTTTATGTGGCGTGGCAATCATTGTATGCTGATATTGCCACAAATATGCGTGAAACAACTTCACGTGAATTAGACTTACTTACAAAACTATTTGTTCAAGAAGCTGAAACTTCAAAAGGATCAGTTGATGCCTTATTACAAGATTTTGCAGAATCTGGGGCAAGGGTTACTTTTATTGCTGAGGATGGCGTTGTGCTTTTTGACTCTGCCCTTACAGAAGAAGAGTTACTAGCACTAGATAATCACGCAACCCGTGAAGAAGTTTTAAAGGCTAAAAACTTTGGTACATCAACATCTTCTCGTTATAGCAATACTTTAGGAAGCGACTTAGTTTATGCGGCAAGTCAAATTTCAGCTTCACAGGCTTACCCAGCGGGTACTTTGCGTATAGCAATGCCTTTAGGTGAAATGATGGTTGAAATTTCAGAATTAGCAAATACATTTTTTATAGTAATAGGTATATTTTTAGTAAGCTCTGCTTTATTGAACTATTATTTATATCGTCGTTTTATAGTAAGTTTATCGCAAGTGCAAAGAGTAGTAGAGCATGTTGCACTACCTGGTTCAAAAGAAAAATTAGCACTTCCACAAAAAGAAGAATTTTTAGAACTTGCGTATGCAGTTTCAGCAATGTCAGAAAGAGTTGATGAACAAATTCAGATAAATGCTTCACAATCAAGCGAACTTGAAAGTATTTTCAATACTTTACAAGCTGGTGTTATGGTGCTTGATTCTCGCGGATATATTATAAAACTAAATGCGGCTTTTTCTACTCTTTTACCCGATTACTTCACAAAAGACTTAGCAAGTTATCAAGGTAAGCGAGTGCTTGGCGTGTTGAACGATTCAGAAGTAGCTGAAAAAATTCATAATATGTATCAAAGTGAACTTACCTTTGAAACAATGGAAATTCAGCTTAGCGGGCATGTATTTCAATTAAGTATGGTAAAACCTGAAAATCATGAGGGTATACAAATTGAAGCTGAACTTGTTCTTTTATTCCATGATATCACACATCTAAGTCAACTTATTCAAATAAAAAGAGATTTAGTTGCTAACGTATCGCACGAATTACGCACACCGCTAACAGCAATTCAAGGCTACACAGAAACACTTCAAAGTCTTTTTGCCGAGCCAGAATTACCTAAAAAGCAAATTGAACATTTCCTTGAAACAATTATAAAAAATACAAGACATTTAGATAGAGTTGTAAGCGATTTACTTTCACTATCAAGCGTAGAAAATTCTAGCTTTGAAATAAAAGATAACGTACACACTACTTTAGGCAATGCTTGTGAAGTTGCACTAGAGGAATGTAAAGCTTTATTAAATTCAAAAAATATTGTTGTTGAAAATAATTTAGTGCAAGAAATTTCACTTAGTATTGATCAAGATAGACTAAGCCAAGTTTTCAGAAATTTACTTGAAAATGCAATTCGTTATTCTTCAGAAGGAAATACAATTGTACTTTACAGCGAGCTTAACCAAGTTGATGGGAATGGACAATCTAAAGAAGAATGTATAATATATGTTCAAGACTATGGTTCTGGTATTCCACAGCAAGAGCTAACACGTGTTTTTGAACGCTTTTATAGAGTAGAAAAACATAGAAGCGATGCACTTTCAACTGGTTTAGGTTTATCTATATGTAAGCATATAGTTGAAAAATATAATGGCTCTATTGCGGCATTATATCATGCAAAGAACTTATCCTCAAACGACAATTCACAGGTAGGTGCTACAATTCGCTTTAGCCTACCAGTATATTTCACTAAATAATTTTCGGAGAAATTATGGACAGCATGAATAATGAAAAAAATGAA
>CAYJFV010000171.1:0-4291 GCA_964369275.1 uncultured Desulfovibrionaceae bacterium | reverse complement strand
ATTCTATTTGTGGGTGCTAAATACGGCATGGAAGAAGAACTATGCCTAAATGCCAAAATTCCTTTTGAAGCTATTGAAGTGCAAGGCTTTATAGGCAAAGGGCTAAAAAGTATAAAAGCAGCTATTTTATTGCTTAAAGGTTTTTTTAAAGCAAAAAAAATAATAAAAAAGAAAAAAATAGATATTATTGTGGGTTTTGGTGGCTATGCCTCTGCCCCTTCAATTTTAGCGGCTAAAGCTTTAAAAAAAGATATATATTTTCATGAACAAAATGCCTTCCCAGGTGCAGTTCACCGTGCTTTTGCCCCTTTTGCAAAAAAAATATTTCATGCAATGCCCTTAGCAAAAAATGTATTTTCTGAAAATATAATGCAAAAATGCATACTTACGGGAAACCCAGTTCGTAAAGAAATTGCAGAACTTGTACATAGACCAATTGTTCAAAACAACAATAGTAGCTTAAAATTACTTATACTTGGCGGCAGTTTAGGGGCTCATAGTATAAATTGTTTAATTATTTCTATGCTTGAAGAATTGTATAAAGAAAATATTGAAATTATGCACCAGTGCGGAAAAAAAGACCACGATTTTGTACGTAATATGTACGAGCAAAGCCCCTACCCTATTTCTTGCGTGCATGCCTTTATAAATGATATGCAAAAAGCCTATTCCGAGGCAGATATTATTATAGCTCGTGCAGGTGCAAGCACAATAACAGAACTAGCTTGTGCTTCTAAACCAAGTATTTTAATTCCTTTTCCTTTTGCAGCTCATAATCATCAATTTCATAATGCAAAAGAACTAGAAGAAAAAAATGCCTGTATTCTTATTGAAGAAGAGAAATTGTATAAGAATAAAGAAATAGTTGATAAAAATTTATTGCTAAGTCAAATACTATCGCTTGTGAATAATTCTGAAAAAAGATATACCCTTTCAAGCAACATTCGTTCAACAGCAATAATCAACGCGACAACTCAAATGTATGAACAAATAAATAAGGTAGATTAATTATGATGCGTCAAATTCGTAAAATATATATGATTGGTATTGGAGGCTCTGGCATGAGCGGCATAGCAGAAGTTTTGCTAAACTCTGGCTACGAAGTAAGTGGTTCTGACTTAGGGTTAAATTCTACTGTACAAGGGCTTATGGCACTTGGTGCAAAAATATCTATTGGGCATAATTATGAAAATATAACCGATGCTCAAGTAGTTGTAAAATCTACAGCTATTAAAGACGATAACCCCGAAATTCAAGCCGCAAAAGATAAAAATATTCCAATAATTCCGCGTGCAGAAATGCTTGCTGAACTTATGCGTATACGCACTGGTATTGCCATAGCTGGTACACATGGTAAAACAACCACAACTTCGCTTACAGCTACAATTTTCAATGTGGCAGATTTAGACCCAACCGTTATTATAGGCGGAAAATTAAATGCCTATGGTGCAAATGCAAGGCTTGGGAAAGGTGTTTTTCTTATAGCGGAAGCTGACGAATCAGACGCGTCTTTTTTATACCTCTCGCCAATTATCAACGTAATCACTAATATTGATGTAGACCACCTCGATTTCTACCCAAACCAAGAAGCAATAGACAATGTTTTTGTTCAATTTATGAATAAAGTTCCTTTCTATGGCGTAAACATTGTATGCGGTGATGATGCTGGCATAAAAAGACTTCTTCCCTTTGTAAAACGCCCAGTTATGACTTATGGTTTTGAAAGTGACAATAAATTAAGAGCAGAAATTATAGAGCTTTCTGCAACTTCAAAATTTAAAGTATATCTAAAAGATAACGACGGCATTGAAAATGAAATTGCTGTTATTGAACTTACTCAACCAGGAAAACATAATATTCTAAATGCCTTAGCCGCTATTGGTGTTGCCCTAGAATCTAATATAGACCCAAAATATTGCGTTGAGGGGCTTGCAAGTTTTTCAGGCGTAGGCAGAAGGTTTGAGCATAAGGGAATTAAAAATGGAGTAACAGTTATAGACGATTACGGCCACCACCCCGTAGAAATTCAAGCTACTTTAGCAACCGCAAAAGCTGTATTCCCTGATAAAAAAATAGTTGTAGTCTTTCAACCACATAGGTTTTCACGTACGCAAGCTTTCTTTGGTGAATTTTGCACTAGCTTTAATAATGCAGATGTACTCTATCTTACTGAAATATATCCTGCTTCAGAAAAACCAATTCCAGGTATTACTAGCGAAAATTTAGCTCAAGGCATACGTCAAATTAGCAAAACTCCACCTGTATTTTACGAGTCAGATTTTGATGCTTTAGTTGAAAAACTAAATGAAGAACTTCAAGAGGGCGATGTACTTATAACACTTGGTGCAGGTACGGTAACTCAAATAGGTCCAAAATATTTAAATAGCTAAACAGTAGAAAATAATATGCAAATTATTGAAAAATCATCATTAAAACAATATACAAGCCTAAGAATTGGCGGTATTGCTCAAAAAGAATATCTTCTTGAAGATATAAATGATGTTGAGCAAGTAGCAAAATTCTTAGAAAAAGATTGCTTACCACACTTTTTGCTTGGCGGTGGCTCTAATGTATTGCTTGATGATAAAGAACTAGATTTAATAATTGTGCGTGATACTATTGGTTCAAAAGAAAAAGTACAAATTATAAAAGAAGATGAAAATTTTGTATATTTACAATGCTATTCAGGGCTTTATTTACCTATTTTTATACAATTTTGTGCAAAGCATGGCTTTAGCGGACTTGAAGGATTAATTGGCGTACCAGGTAGAATGGGCGGTGCTTTAGCCATGAATGCTGGCGGTTTTGGCTGTGAAATTGAACAAGTTTTTGAAAGTGCAAGTATTTTCAGTAAAGAATTTGGATTAAAAACATACAATAAACATGAATTACACTTTGCCTATAGAACATTTGAATTACTTGAAAAAGTTAGTTATTTTATTATTGCCGATATGACTTTGAAGCTGAAAAAGTCTACCCCTGAAAAAGTAAAAGAAAGTATTCAAATAAATTTAGCTAAGAAAAAGGCAAGTCAACCAATTTCAGAAAAAACTGCGGGTTCAGCTTTTAAAAATCCAAGTGGAAATTATGCAGGCAAACTTATAGAAGAAGTTGGTTTGAAAAATTTTCGTATAAATGACATTGGTTTTAGCCAAATGCACGCTAATTTTCTTGTAAATTACAATAATGGAACTTTTTCAAATGCTATAGAAGTTCTTGAAATAGCAAAGAATAAAGTGTATAATGAAACTGGTATTGCACTGCAAACAGAAATAAAAATTATTTCAGATAAGGCTTTAGGTTAAAATATGCTAAAACTACTGAAAAAAAAGAAAGAAGAGAAAAATTCAAGTTCTTTATCGAATTTATCTAGTCGCACACATCAACGAACAAACAAAGCTCGTCAAAATACACGCATTGGTAAAGAAAATGTAAGACATGCTCAAGCCATGAAAGATGAAAAGTTTGAACGTGAAAATATAAAAGAACAAAATTTAGAATTATTTAGAAGAATTTTCTTTTGGTCAGCATCAATTGCTATTGGAATTGGCTTTATTATACTTATTAGTTACACATTTTTAAAGTTGACTGATTATGTGCTAACACACCCATATTTTGAAATTCAAAATGTTGAAGTTTCAGGCACTGAACAATTTACAAATGAAGAAATAATTCAATTAAGTGGGCTTGAAGAAAGCACAAACTTTTTTGGACTAGATGAAAATGCTATTAAAGCACGTATGCTACAAAATACTTGGGTTGAAAGCGTTGAAATTACAAAAGATTTCCCAAATACTGTTTTACTTCAAGTAAGTGAGCGTGTGCCTTATTTTTGGATTTTGCACGAAGAGCAACTTTTCTATATAGATTCAGAAGGGCAAATAATTTCACCTGTGCAATCTAAGAACTTTGTATCATTACCAATACTTGACTTAGGTGTAAGTCCAGAAGAAGCCTTACTTGTACTTCCAGAATTTACAAAAGCATTAGACGCAAGGGTAGACATGTTACCATTTAAACTTAATGATATTGTATGGATACGCTTAAGTGCAAGTAATGGTATTGAAATGTATTGGGAAGATGAAGAAATATTACTTTCTTTTGATATCTCAAATATAAAAGATAATCTTGATAAAATGATTTTTGCCTTACAAGATTTGAAAAAGCGTAATGAAATTCAAAAAATTGCGGAAATTCACGCTGGTAATGGGCAAGTTTGGTTTGTGTATAATTAATATAAATTAGTTAATTTTTATTTATACTAGTGGTAGATTGACATAGTTTATTCTTT
>CAYJFV010000170.1:0-4315 GCA_964369275.1 uncultured Desulfovibrionaceae bacterium | reverse complement strand
AAAAATGACAATCTTACTATAAATTGGAGCAACATACTGCATCAGAAAACTTAAAAATAATTATCTTGATAAAGTAGTGCAAATCCGTTACTTTTATTCTTCAAAGGCTAGCTTACGAGGTATTTGATGAAAGATTTAGTAAAAAAATGGGTTGTAGCCGCAAGGCTTTGGAGTCTTACCGCGAGCATTATTCCTGTTACTTTAGGGTCAGCTTTAGCGTGGTATCAGGGGTATGGGTACAACATGCCTTTATTTTGGCTTACTTTAGTTGCAGGTATTCTTCTACAAGCCGCTTCTAATTTGCTTAATACGTATGGAGATTATGCTTCTGGTGTTGATTCTTTAGATATGGTAAAAACAACTAATCGAGAAATATTTGATGGCACTATAACTGCTAAGCAAATTAAAAATGCAGCCATTGTATGTATTGCAATAGCCGCACTTTTTGGTGTAATTCTTATAGCCAAAAAGGGTTTACCTGTATTTATTTTTGGTTTACTTGGAATTATAGGCACAGTAAGCTATACAACTGGCAAATATCCTTTTAAATACTATGCCTTAGGAACAATTTTTGTATTTTTCCTTATGGGTTCATTTATGGTGTTGCCAGCTTATTATATTCAAAGTGAAACATTAAATATGCAAGCTGTTTTCTTTTCACTGCCTATTAGCTTTTTGGTTTCTGTAATTTTATTTGGTAATGAAATTCGTGACATGAAGTCAGATAAAGAAGCGGGTATCCGCACCTTAGCTATGAAGTTTGGGCAAGAAAGAGCTTTAGAATTGTATACCAATATGATTTATATTGCATATATTTGCTTATTAATTCTTGCATTTATGGAAATTATTCCTACAACGGCTCTTTTACCAATTATACTTTTCCCATTACTTATTAAGCAGATAATTAAAATTCAACCACCAGTTGAACCTAGCGTTCTAACTGGTTTAGTAAAATTTGGTGCAAAGTTTCACTTCTTATTTGGGGCTTTGATGATTATTGGGCTTCTTCTAAAAACATAGAAACACTAATTTGTTAGCACACTACCACGAGCAAAAGCAGGAAAATCTAATTCATGGGAAATACCTTTTAGAAGTAATTCTCGCCCTAGAAAGCCAATCATTTCGCCGTTATCAGTACATAAAGAGAGTGAGGGCGAAAGCAAAGGTAAATCGTACTTGCTTGCAAGCTGTGCAAACCTAGCTCGTATAAATGAATTTGCCGCAACTCCGCCTGCTAGAATTAAGGTTTGAGGTCTTTCTTCGCACGCTTCATAAGCACGCATGGTTTTAATTGCCAAAGTATCTGCAATTGCATAAAGGTATGAAGCCGCCGCATCGCATAAAATTTTAGGGGCTTCTTCTACCCTTTTTTTATGCTCTTCACGCGTTAGAACTTTGCCTTGTTCTGCCTTATATTCAGGTAGAACTGCGGTTTTATTGTTTGCCAAAAATTGAGCTGCCGCCGTTTTCAAGCCACTAAAACTAAAGTCTAAATTATCGTTTTTGGTGTATGGGCGTGGGAAAAGCTTTTTGTCTACTTCGCCTTGTTGCCCAAGCATATCAATCAATGCACCGCCTGGGTATGGTAAACCAAGCATTTTTGCAAATTTATCGCAGGCTTCACCTGCCGCATCGTCGAGAGTACGCCCTAATACTTTGTATGAATTATAATCTTTTATTTCATATAGATGCGTATGCCCACCAGATACCAGCAAGCCAAGTGCAGGAAAAGTAAGTTTTGAATTATCTTTGCTATATTCTTTATTCAAATTAGAGGAATTTAAGCCTACCAAAGCTAAATGAGCATGCAGATGGTTCACCCCAACAATAGGAATATTCAAAGCAAGAGCAAGCGACTTTGCAAAGCCAACACCAACTAATAAAGCCCCCAAAAGTCCAGGGCCGCTTGCAACCGCAATTCCCTGAATATCCGAGAGCTTAATATTCGCTTCTTCAATTAGATTATCGAACAATAAAGGCAGAATTTTTGCATGCTCGCGTGAGGCAAGTTCAGGCACAACTCCGCCAAAAAGTGCGTGTAAGTCCACTTGCGTTGAAAGTTTTCTTCCACGCACTCCATTTTCATCTATTAATGCAAGCCCTGTTTCATCGCAGGACGTTTCAATTCCTAAAACCAGCAAAGTTTACTCGTCTTCCATTTTAAAGATATGAGCATGATTTAACAAGGTTTCAATTTGGATATCTGCACCAATAATTGATACAATGTTATCATTATCATCTGTAATTACCTGTGAAACTGTAAATACAAGCTTTTCAGTATAATGCGATTGATATACAGGTGTAATATGCAATTTACCAGTTTTTAATGGGTTTTTAAACCATACACGGCTTGTATAATCTTCGTCGGCATTAATAGCTGCATACTGATCGTTATACGGATTTTCATGTGTATATGCTGATGCAGATAAATGCCCTTTTGTATCAATAATATAAAGGTATTGAATAAAAGGATATTCAGAAATGGTTTTTTCTAGCATTTCACTTGCTGCAACATCATCTTTGGCTGGAAGTTTTTGAGTAAGTTTTACAAGTAATTCGCCTGCTTTTTTACCAGCGTATCTTTGGATACGTTCAAGCTCAGAAACAAAAAGTTCAGGCATGTATTGACGTGCTAAAGCTTCCATTTCCTTACTTGAGAAAGATGTATTACGTCCAGTATCGTAAACCTTCATAATTTCATCATAAATTTGACCAACCGCAGGGTGCTTCTTAGTTACTTCCATTTCGCCTGAAAGTTTTAGATGTTGGTTTAACCAGTAAGCAACACCAGCACGCCCAGATTTATCGGTAATGATAATAGGCACACTTTTGCCTAAAATTGCAGTTGTATCAAAAATATTATAAATTTCTTCGTTCTTTGCTAGCCCATCAACATGAACGCCAGCAGAAGTTGCGTTAAATTCACTACCTACAAATGGATAGTTTGGTGGAATAACATATTCTAATTCTTTTTCAAAAAATTCGCCAATTTCAGCAATTACAGTTGTATCAGCAGCATTGTCTTCTGCTGTAAGCGAAATGTATTCCATTACAAGAGCTTCAACTGGTGTATTACCTGTACGCTCGCCAAAGCCAAGCAAGGCACCATTAACATTTCCACAACCATATAACCATGCTGTAACACCGTTTACAAGCGATTTATGGAAGTCGTTATGGCCATGCCATTCTAACCAATCGCCAGGAACATTAGCTTCCTCAATAAATGCACGCACAATGCCCTGAACTGAACGAGGTAATGTTGCACCAGGGTAAGGAACCGCAAAGCCCATAGTATCGCACAGTCTAATTTTAACAGGCATTGAAGCTTCTTTTGATAATTCCATAAGTTTTTGAGCAAATGGCAAACAAAAACCATAAATATCAGCACGAGTAATATCCTCAAAGTGACAACGTGGAACAATACCCCACTCTAAAGCTTGAGCAACTAATGCTAAATAGTCGTTCATTGCTTTTTCTCTATCTTTGCCAAGTTTTTGATATATATGATAATCTGATACAGAAGTAAGCATACCTACTTCTGGAAATTCCATATCGTGTGCAAGCCTTAAATCGTCTTTAGTGGCACGAATCCAACCTGTAATGCGTGGAAAACGATAGCCGCGTGAACGACAAATCTCAATAGCTTTTCTATCTTTTTCAGAATACATGAAAAATTCTGTCGCGTTAATAAGCCCAGTTTTACCACCTAATTTATGGAGTAAGTCAAACATTCTAGCTATTTGTTTTACGCTATAGGGCGGTCTTGCTTGTTGACCATCGCGAAAAGTTGTATCAGTAATATACATTTTTTCAGCTGGAAGCGGAGCTTGAATTGCACCGTTAAATTCAACACGCCCAATCTGTGTATATGGAAATAATTCTCTGTATAATTCAGGTTCAGCACGGTTTTCAAGCGTTAATGCACGGCTAGAACTTTTTTTGTAAATAAGACTCATGACTATAGCTACTCCTTCTAAACATTTAAGTATTCTGCTAATATATACACTTAATCAACTTATGTAAAGTATGAATAATATGCCTTACTATGTTAGTTTTTTATTATTTATTTTTTTGTTTTTTCTCTCCGAGGGCTAAAGGGACTAAGCCCCTTTAGAATCCCTAATGCAAAAATATCAAAAGCTAATTTATTCCGAACTGCGTTCAGTATAAATTAGTTTTTGATATTTTTGTAAAGTGCAATAGAATTATTTTGCTACATATATTTTCGTGACTAAGGCGATTAATGGAAGTTAGACTAGGAAATGGTAGGTTGCACTAATATAACATTTTCAGCACTTGTTACACAAGTGAAAAA
>CAYJFV010000169.1:2871-4323 GCA_964369275.1 uncultured Desulfovibrionaceae bacterium | reverse complement strand
TAGCTATTTTTTCTTGCTTCTGCAACTACATGCACAAAGCTATAGTTATTATCTTCTTTAGCTACATCTAAAATATCTCTGCCATCATAGTACGTTACATAAGTGTTAATGCCTGCATTACACAGGATTCTAACGCCCTCAGGGTAGAAACTATCGTAATCATCATACGCAAGAAGAAGATAGTTCTGACTTGGTACGTGTACATCTGCACCAGCTTTTACAAGCATGTTCATAATTCTAAAATTACTTTTTCTAATGGCAATTGCTAAGGGTGTGTTCTCCTCACCATCTTCTAAATCTAAATACGCATTGTATTTTATAAGCATTTCTACAAGCTCTTCATTTTCTGCTTCTACCGCTTTATGAAGAGGGAAAGTAGCATCATAGCCAATATTTGGGTCTGCCCCGTGCATAAGTAGGGCTATTGCAGTATCTGGGTAATCCATAGCGGCGTTAAGTACGCTTTCGCCATCGCTAGCAAGTGTATGAATATTTGCACCAGCTTCAATTAAAGCATTAACAATGCTTGTTTGCCCATTTACCGACGCGGTATAAAGAGGGAAATAGCCGTATACATTTTTTTGATTAGGGTCAGCACCAAGTGCAAGCAAAGCAGATACAATTTCAGGGTAATCATAGCCGATAGCTTCAATTAATGCGGTGGAATTTATGCCATCGTCGGCAATAAGGCGTTTAATCTTTTTTATGCCGTCTTGATTATCGTCGTATTGTTCTAATAGCAATACAAGGTTTGCAAGCGAACTCACTTCACTTTGCACAAGCGGGGAAGCATTTTTTGCTTTTTTTAGGCTTTTATTGTATTCTTCGCCGCTCTCCATACGGTGAACAGCATCGCCAAAAATAAAAGTACCCGTGTGGTAGTCTACTTTTAAATTGCCAATAGTTTCTTTGAACGTAACGCTTGATAAACTATAGCCTTTCCATTCATATTCAACTGAAGTTTCTATGTGTTCATATTCTGTAATTTGATATTGCTCATTGAAAGTTAAATGTATGTCATAAGGTTTAGGGCTTGTATAACCCTCGTCTAGCCTTTGTTCAATTTGCGTGAAGTATGCTTGCGTAATGTCGTTTAGCTTTATGGCAATTGGCAATAAATCGGTTGCGGCAACTATAGAAAAATCGTCATGAACATTTAAAAAATTGTACCATAAGGCAAAAATTCTTTGAGGGTAGTTTGTGTATGGAATGTCAACCATAGCTTTTGCGTAGGAAGTTAGGCTGTTTACAGTATATTCTTTACCTTGATAGTAGAAAACAATATCGTGCCTATTTAGCTGAATTTTTAGCTCTTTATTATGTTCAGTTTCATGGAAGGTAAGAATTATGCTTTTTTCTTGTGAGTAATCGAGCTGAATTTTATACTCTTTTCCTACTGTTTGCTTGGCTAAATTGGTTTTGTTTTTTGCAAAAGGCGAGAAGTTTGGGTTG
>CAYJFV010000169.1:749-2861 GCA_964369275.1 uncultured Desulfovibrionaceae bacterium | reverse complement strand
CTAATTCATTTATTTGGGCAATTTCTTGCTCATCAGCTAAAATTTGTTCTAAATCTTCACCAAAAGCTATGTTTGATGAGCAAAGAAGAAAGGTAAATAGTAGAAAGCTAGTCAATTTTGTTTTCATAAAAATATAATCCTAAATAATAGCTTTTTAGGGCTAAAAAATATTTTGAAATTTACACCCCTTTTGGCTTAAATACAAGCTTAAGTTGAGAAGGAAAAATTATTTTTTGCTTATAATATCATCGCTTATATAATCTTGTAAAAAGTCATTCTTTGGCTTTGTTACTTTGCTAAAACTGCCATAGCCTCTATCTTGTTCTACTTGCAATCTAAATAAGCTATTACATTCCTTACATTCAATTACTTTACCTATATAGCTAGGATCTTTGTGTTTTATGTGTAAATCGGTAAAATTTTTGCTTTCTACAAGTTCATTCATATAGGAAATGCAATTATTGAACTTTTCTAAACTTCTATTTACATAGCCAAATTGTACATGACTGCACGACTTGCAAATATTTTTTACAGCACGCACTGGAAAAATTTTATACGTAGTAGGGCTACTATCAAAGGCAATTATTGAATAGGCTTTATCTTTTACCTTTTTTTCTTCTATAGCTTTTTCAAGTAATTCTTCAGGCGACCACTCTTTACCAGCACTAAATAATGGAGAATATGTTGCAAAATATTCTACCCACTTATCGGCTATATCTGGTGAAAAATTCTCTAATCGTAAACTATATTGCTTATCTTTCCAAAGTGCTACATCAGATTCAAATTTTGTAAAACCAAGCTCCATAAAAGTTTTTATTAGGTTTTCATCAAATATTGTTACATCAATAAATGCACCTATATAATGCACAATAAATGGAAAATCTTCCGCTTTTTCTTTTGGGACTAATAGAGGCTTTACAAGTGGTAAATATCGTCTTGATACATAACTTTTTTCACCATTAATAAAATGAATATAGATTGTACGAGGAGTATTAAAATCAAGCTCTTTTACTTTTTTTAGATTAATAATTTCGGTATTTGATATGCGTATAAAATCGCCATCTGACAAAAGTTCTTCAAGCTCATAAAGACGTTGTTTAACAATAAACTCACCCTGCATACTAACGGTATATACCTTACCTAAAGCAGAATAAATTCTAATAATATCTGTATGATTAATATTTATAATTCTATCGCCATCAAATACTCTTAAAGTTTTATGGTTTTCTTGCAAAATTCTTTCAGAAAAGTCATTAATATTACTATGTACTTCGGGCGTTCTGATAGTAATTTCTGTTTCTTTTAAACTTGTATCAATAACCAAATCTATTTTCATAAGACACCTCGTGAACTATGTATAGCACACAACAAAAGAGAATAAAGTGCTTTTTTATATGTGGTACAAAATTTTTCATAAGTGGGCTTTATTATTTTTTTTAAATTAAATATAGCTAGTATTGAAAATAATCAAGAATTGATATAAGTTATAAATTAATACACGATTTTATTTTGTAAATATTTTGCTTTCGTAATAAAGATGTAACACTTATATAATATTCTACTTACGGTTTTGGAGGATATAATGACGAAAATAGAGCATACCATTGAAAAACAAGAACAACATGCAGAGCCAAATTTAGCCGACCCTGCCTATTATTTAAATAGAGATATTAACTGGCTTGATTTTAATGTAAAAATACTTAATGAAGCTATTAATACAGAAAACCCTTTACTAGAGCAATTAAAATTTCTTGCAATCTATTATAATAATCTTGATGAATTTTTCATGGTGCGTGTTGCAAATGTGTTCCTGCAATATATTAATAATGTCGACACTGTTGGAGCAGACCAAACAAGCCCCGCAAAACAGCTTACTCAAATTCGCAAAACAACATTAGCTCATTTAAATACTGCCTATACACATTGGAATAAAAGTTTATTAAAAGAATTAAATGCAAAAAATGTTGCTATAAAAAAATATTCAGCTTTGAACGATAGCCAAAAGAAATATGTAAATAATTACTATAATAATGAAATATATCCTGTGCTTACACCACAAGCAATTGATCCAACTCACCCAATGCCAATTATTTCAAACCTAAGTTTAAACGT
>CAYJFV010000169.1:0-739 GCA_964369275.1 uncultured Desulfovibrionaceae bacterium | reverse complement strand
TTAAGCTAAAAGGGGGTAAAAATAATGGTGAACATTACGCACGTTTAAAATGCCCTAATAATTTGCCACGTTATATAATTGTTCCGCGTGATAAGAAGCACCAAGAAAACGACGATTTAGCAAAATCTACAAAATATTTTGATATTATTTTACTTGAAGAAATTATTCGTGCAAATATTCATAGTTTATTTACTGGCTATAGTGTTGAAAGCCTTGGTTTATTTAGAATTACACGTAATACAGATATTAAAATTGAAGAAGATGAAGCACACGATTTATTAAAAACAGTGCAACACATGGTGGACCAAAGGCGTTTTGGCAATGTAATTCGCCTTGAAGTAAATAATAGCATGCCAAGCGAACTTATGAAATTCTTGGTGGCTAAATTAGTTATTCAGCCATTTCAAGTATATAAAATAAAAGGAATTTTAGCTTTTTCTGAATTAATTGGTATTTCAGGTATTGATAAACCATTATTAAAATATCCTCCTTTTAAACCCAAAATGCACAAGTTTTTTAAAGACGATAAAATTGAAAATATGTTTGAAGCTTTATCAGAAAAAGACGTATTTTTACACATGCCTTACGATAGTTTTGGGGCTATTCAAGAATTTATAAGAAAATCTTGTGAAGACCCGAATGTTATTGCTATTAAGCAAACTCTTTATAGAACAGGTAAGGATTCACCCATTGTTAAAGCTTTAATGGACGCACGCAGGCTTGGCAAGCAAGTTACTGC
>CAYJFV010000168.1:0-4324 GCA_964369275.1 uncultured Desulfovibrionaceae bacterium | reverse complement strand
ATAAGTGCTTTTTTTATTTATGTTTTGCTTGTATATCTAAGCCATTTACAATGGAAATTGCAAGTGGCTTTTTGTGTTTAGTTCGGTAGCGGAATATTTTTTTACTTGCTAAAATATAAACATACAAATCCAAAAAGTATATTCAAATGATATTTTTTTGGATTTCAATCCAAAAACTATTTAACTCAAAAAAGTCCTATAAAAACTTCTAGTAAGTTTTTATAGGACTTTTTCTTTTATTTCGTAAATTTTTAATTTTGCTTTAGTTCTTCAATAATTCTAGACAGTTCACTACTTTGAATAGCTAGTGCGGAAACTGCTTTTGAAGCTTCAAACATGGCTGTAGACGTTTCGCTAGATATAGTATTAACTTGGCTTATAGATTGTGCTATTTCGTCAGATGTAGCCGATTGCTCTTCGCTTGCAGTAGCAATAGCACGGATACCATCTGCACTTTCTTCAGCCATTGTAACAATACCACTTAAAGCTTCACCGCTAGCAATAGCAAGAAGTGTTGCTTCTTCAATACGGCTTACGGCTGTATCTACTTGTTTTACATTGATTTCTGTGCTTGCTTGAATAGATTTGATAGCGTTACCAACTTCAGCAGTTGAAATCATAGTTTTTTCAGCTAGCTTACGAACTTCATCAGCAACAACGGCAAAACCTCTTCCTGCTTCGCCTGCACGTGCAGCTTCAATAGCAGCATTTAGAGCAAGCAAGTTTGTTTGGTCTGCAATATCAGAAATAACACCCATAACTGTTCCGATAGAATTAGCATGCCCTGCAAGCTCATTCATATTCTGACGCAAAGTTAAAGAGTCGTCTTTTACTTGAGCCATAGCAGCTTGACATTGTTTAGTAATATCAGCCCCTTCATTTGCCTTTTGCTTTGTATTGTCGGCAAGTTCTGCTGAAATACTAGAATTTCTGGCTACCTCTAAAACGGTTCCATTCATTTCTGTCATTGCTGTTGCTGTATCTGTCATTCTAGCAGAGGAGCTTTCTGCACCTCTTGAAGATTGCTCTATTTGTGTGACTAATTCTTCAGAAGCCGAGGTAATAATATTAACAACCTCTTCAAGTTTTTCAACAGCATTTACTATACTTTCTCTTTTTTCATCAGCTTCTTTTGCTGATTTTTCGGCTTTTTCCATAGATACTTGTGCAACACTGTTAGCTTCTTTAGCTTTTTCAGTTTCTATATGAGCATTTTGAATTTCATCATTTATTTTTACGGACATGCTCACAAGAGCTTCAATAAGTTGCTGCATTTCAGCTACAAATTTTCCTTGTGGTTTAGCTTCAAAATCTCCATTTTTCAATTTTTCTGTATAATTGATTACTCGCTGTAATGGGTTAGTAATTGAACGCATAGTAACGATTAAAACTGCAAAGGCAATACCAACTCCAAGAAGTGAACAAATAATAGTTAGTGCTATAATTTGACCTGAAAGCACATTTTGCTTTTCTAAAGTCAGTTCCATATTCTCTGCACTATATTCTAAAATTGTATTGATAGCGTTTTCTGTATTATAGGTTGCTTCTTTAAACTCACCTATTTGTTTATTCGCCTCTTGTGGCGTAATATATGGTTGAACCATAAGCTTTTGAGCAACACCTGCAACTCCCTTAAAGTAAACTTTAAGGTTTTCGTCCATAATCTGTATTTGTTCACGAATTTCTTGTGGTGTAGAGCTACTACTTGTAATAATACTTGCTACAGTATTTAAAACATCTGACATTTTTTTATTTTCGGCTTCAAGACGTTCTAAATAGTCTCTTTGCTTGTCAACTGAACCTATATTGAGCAAGATATCTTTTTCAAATCGACGATGCGTAAGCATAGAAATATGCAGTTCTGCGGCAAGTGTACTTATTGGTATGTCTTTTGCGGCAAGGCTTTGCATATTACCAACTAAAGTCTTTATTCCAAAATAGGTTGATGCAGATACAAGGGTGAAAGAAAAGAATACAACAAAAATACAAATTAAAATCTTTGTTTTGATACGCATAAAAACTCTCTTTGATATAAAAAATACAATTTTATAAAAAATACTATATACAAATAGTATAACTATTTCATAAGTATATCTACTAAATTGAGTAAAACAAAAACATCCCTACTTTTCTTTCATAAGTTAAGGTGCTTAGTCACTTTTTATATGTTAAATCACAACAACAACAGTGATACTAGATAAACCAAGCTATATTAATAAAACCTATCGCCATTGCTGAGAAAAGCTTTATAGTTTGTTGTATCTATTTTATGATTATATAAATAATCTCATGTAATCACTTAGTCAATCACATTTAAAGTAACAAATTTATATGTTTTTATTGCAATTGTAATAAGATATAAAAAATTAATATAAAGCGAAATAATATGCCATAAAAAGTATAAAAAACTATAGAAAGAATATTATGTGAGTGTTATTATAGTAGTAGTTAAAAGAAAAAACATTTAGACATATTCTAAATGTTTTTCATCAAAAACTTAGGCGTTATTAGTTATTCTATCAAAACAAGCTCTAAAATAAAGGCATTATGTTTAATACTCCTCAAAGTGAAAATTTCCATCATCAAGTGGTAGATATGTTTCATTTTTATGTTGTTTTGTAATTTGAATAATATCTACTTTACGTATTGTGGAGTCATTCATAGTTTTATAATAATAATGTTTGGAAGTTAAGTTCGATACTGCCGTCCATTGTGTTGCACTTGGAATGTTAGGTATATGCTTTCTTTCTTCACCCCAAGCGAACTCAATTCCTATTGGAATATCAAAATTATTTAATATATGAAAACTTGCTGAAACTGCTTCTAGTCCGCTTTTAAATGAGGGTAGAGTAGCCTTATAAAAAGCAATGCGTACAAAGCGTGAAGGGGAGCTTATATCGCCAGGAAGACCAAAAGAAGCATTGCCTGTACCAAAAGTATTAGCAATATAATTGCCAAAATCTGCACTTGTAATTGTGCCAGGATTAATATTTAAATAATTACTCAAATTCGTAATTTGCCAAGGAAATGTAGGCGAATTTGTTAATACACCTACAGTATTTTCATAAATATTTACTTTGCCATTGTCTGTAATTTCTATAACTATATTTCTTCCTGATGCATCGGATACTCGCCAATGGCCTGTGGGGGTTGGCGTACCATCGGCATACAGCATAACTGGAACAAGAGTTATTTTTTGAAACTCTTCAAGCATTTCATCAACGCTTGCGAAGTTAGATAAAATCCACCTTACAAAATCCATATCGGTTAATGCTTGTTTATGATTTGCTTTACTTAATTGCTCTAATGAGCCATAGCCACGAAAATAAAAAACACCTGCATTAAGTCCTTTTTCATTTGTACCCTCGCCAATAAAGGCGTTGTCTACAACTGAAATACCAACAAAGGCATATTTATTTTTCCATGATAAGCCCTTTGTTCCATCGTTTAGAGTAGAAGTATAGATAAAGTTTTTGGGCGATACTACAAGCTTGCTGTTTAGATTATATTCACCCCATTCAATTGTTCGTGCTTGAATAATGCTACCGTCTTTTGCAGTAAGCATAATGCCAGTGCATGAAAAGGCATGAAATGGGAAAAATGAAAAAAATAGGATAACTAGTAAAAATAAATAAACTTTGTAGTAGTATATATTATATTTAAAATTTTTGATTGTAGCCATAAATTACTCCTAATAATTAAATTAATTTAAACTTGTAATTATTGATAAAAGCATATAATAAATATATTTTAGGTGAAGAAAAATGCAATTATTTACTTTTTTATTTTTATCTTGATAGCTTGTAGATTATGAAATTTTTTAAGCTATGCTATATTATAAATAAATCTAATTCAAATATAATGTTTTTTAGTAATTTACCGATAATCAAATAATGAAGTAAAACTATGGAGTTTGGTATGAAAACATATAAAAGCTTGCTTATTCTATTTATTACGCTAGCCTTGTGCGGTGTAATAAGTCTAGTTCTATCAATTGCTTCTACAGCCTCTATGGTAGCATTGCTGTTTACTTGTTTAATTATAGTAATAGCCTGTGCAGGTATTTTTGTTTCACTTAAAGGAACAGGACAAAGTGAAGAGCAATTACTTAGCTTTATAAAAAATCTACCTGTCAACTCTAGTAATAATATTGCTAAAGCAATGCAAGAAAAAGGCTATGAATCGCAAAATGCTATTGAGCATTTATATACAAAATGGCAAAAAAGTTATGCAGAACTTGAAAAGTCTTTTTCACAATTGCAAGAAGAACATCAACGTAATATAAATAATATTACAAATCATAATGCACAAAAACAACAGCAAG
>CAYJFV010000167.1:0-4335 GCA_964369275.1 uncultured Desulfovibrionaceae bacterium | reverse complement strand
AACCCCAGCCTCGTTAGCTATTTATAAGATAGCACAAAATATTGCGTCTATTACCCCACCAAAAGAAGTTGATGGCAACATTAAATTCTTCTGGAAAAGCCTTCTGTTTAGAAACGCTTAGTTGAAATAAATGTAATTCTGTTATAAAATTAAGTAGAATTGTCATTGTCATAAAAAAGTAGGTTGCTATGAATAAACAAAATAAGCAATACGCTATTTATCAACAAGCTGTTGAGCAACAACATCTGGAGCAAGATATTCTTGTAAGCCACTCTTTAGATTCATCTGCAACTTTAGAAGATGAAGCGGCTGAACTTATTGAAAAAGCAAAGCTACTTCAAGAAAAGGCTAAAGAAAACCAAAAACAAGACGATAATTCTTTAAACGCAAATAAAGAATTTGATTTAGATGCGTTTAATAAAGAATTTCCTACACTAGATGATGACGATTCTGAAGATGACCTAGAAGAAGATTACGGAGATTTTGACAAAGGCTTTAACGATATCAACTTTGAAGAAAATTTTATTGAAAATGATTACAACGATGATAGCGTTACAACAATTCAAACCACTGACGGTAATGAAGCAATTTTTTACCAAGCAAAATATTCTTTAGAAGATTCGCCAGCACCAACTAAAGAAAAACATTCTAACAAACTTGAAGCATGGGAAGAACTAGAACAAGGTGTTAAAGCTTGGCCAGAGTTTAATCATCGCGACCAAGAAACTATAGTTCGCCACTATGCTCCTAAAATACGCTTTATTGCAAGTCGCATGAAAGCAAAACTTCCTAAACACATAGAATTATCTGAATTAATAAGTGCTGGCACACTTGGTTTACTAGAATCTTTAGGAAAATTCAAACCCCAATTTGCCATACGCTTTGATACCTACGCCGAAAACCGTATACGCGGTGCAATGATTGATGAATTACGTAGGCTAGACTGGTTCCCACGTTCTTTACGCTCAAAAGTACGTGAAATAAACCAAGCAGTATGGAAAGTAGAAAGTGAACATGGCAGAACCCCAACGGTTGAAGAAATTTCACAGCTTACAGGGCTTAGTGAAAAAAATGTAACTGCGGGGCTTGAAGCTTTACAAAATCAACTTTGTGTACCGCTAGAATCTATTCAAGACTATATCGCTAGCGATGGCGGTGCGAATAATGAAGAAGATCCGTACAAGAATACTGTCTTTGGGCAACTAGTTGATAAAGTGGCTGGCATGATTGATATCTTGACACCTCGCGAAAAGTTGGTATTATCCCTTTATTATACTGATGAACTTAGTATGCGTGAGGTTTCAGAAGTTATGGAAATTACCGAGGGGCGTGTTTCTCAGCTTCATACTCAAGCAATAGCTAGGCTTAGAAAGGTTTTTGAGGGACAATATAACGATTCCCTATAAAATATATAAAAAATGGAGTGATTTATGGGTTTTGATCCTAATATGCGAGTTCTTGTTGTTGATGACTTCTCTACAATGCGTCGTATTGTAAAAAATATTTTAAGACAATTAGGTTTTATGAACATTATCGAAGCTGATGATGGCTCTACAGCATGGGAAATTATCAATAAAGAAAAAATTGACTTCATCGTTTCAGACTGGAACATGCCAATCATGACAGGTATTGAACTTTTACGTAAAGTGCGTTCAACTGACCACTTAGCTCAAACTCCATTTCTTATGGTAACAGCAGAAGCTCAGCAAGAAAACATATTAGAAGCGGTACAAGCTGGCGTTTCTAACTACATTGTTAAGCCTTTTACTGCTGAAGTGCTAAAACAGAAAATCGACAAAATTTTCCCATAACCTTGTTAAACTTTTAAAAATTAACTTTCTTACACTTTAGGAATAGCTTTGTCACAAGTAGAAGAGCAAACCGTAGCCGACAATGAAATCGTTGCTAATAATTCCTCTGCACCTGAAGAGGCTACTCTTGACACTGGCGAAAATTCCACCCAACAAGCAAGTGAGCAAACTGCCGATTCAGCAAATGCAGTACCTGATAAAAAAGTTGAGCTAGACCTTGAAGAAGCACCCTTCTTAGAAGAAGAAAAAGAAGAAGCCCCTGCTACTGAAAAAAGTGCAGATGAAAGTTCTACTTCCCAAACAGGTGAAGAAGAAGGCAAAGGCAAAAAGAAATTTCAGCTTACAAAAAAGAAACTCATCATCATAGTTGGTGGTTTACTTATTGTAATTATTGCCGCAGTTGCCGTTCTTTTTCTAACTGGTGGTGGTGAAGAAACACCTAAAGAAGTTGAAGCTACAGAAGAAGTTGAAGAAGCTGAAGCACCTGAATTAGAACCGTTTGTTGTAGTTGTTGAAGAATTTAAAGAACCAGAAGGCCCACCAATCTACACTTTAGAACTTGAGCCTTTTTGGATTCAAATGAAAAATGAAACAAGCGAAACCATATTCCTTGTATGTAATTTTTCACTTGTAACCGAAGATATGACTTTTTATAACGAAATTCAGGCGAATATACCTGTTATCCGCGATACTATATACTATTACCTGAACTCGCGTACACATCAATTCCTAACAAACCACGAAAACTTTCCACTTATCAAGGAAAACTTGCTTACTCTTATAAATAGATTACTGAAACAAGACCAACTCAGCGAAGTGCTATATAATAGCTATCTTACAAAGTAAACTTTATATTAGCACTATATAAACTTTATATTCAGTATAAAGGAGTGCATTATGTCAGTTAATCCAATAAATATGGTTGTAGATAGTAGCGGTATTATTAACCCTACCGTAGTTGCACACGTGCAAGCACAAAGTGTAAATAAAGTAGCACAAGCTACTACCTTCGCTGAAGAAATGGCTAAAGCAACTATAGAAGAAGAAGCCCTAGATAAAATTACCCTGCAATCAGGACAAATAAACGAACTTTCCTCCTCCGAAATCACCCAAGCCGTGCGTGATGAAGAAAATAACGAGCAAAACCAACAAGAATTTTCTGAAACTAACGAAGATGAAGAAAACGACGAATACCAACACGATGCAAAATTACACCCTGACCCATTAGTCGGAAATATTCTAAACCTAACAATATAAAGTAATACTATGCCCCTCTTCTTTATTATCCTACTTACCATAGCCGAAATTGTTCTTGTAGTGCTAGTCATAACCTTCTTTGCTAGACTAAAAAAATCAGAGCAAACAGTTCTTGCCCTACAAAAAAATCAAGAAGAGCTACTAGAAAAAGTATACCGAAACGCAAGCCTTGAACAAGAACTCGTCGCTACATTTACTCAGCGTCAAGAAATGCTCACCGCACTACTCCCAAAACTAGAAACTCGCATTGAAACCCTACAAAAACTCATCTCGCAAGCCGAAGGTATCTCCCACTCACCGCAATTCCTACGCGAAGTTATTCTAAACGCTAGAAAGAAAGGACAACCCGTCGAGCAGATAGCTAAAAATATGGGGCTTTCAAAAGATGAAGTTGAAATTATTCTAAGGAATATATAAATTTATATTTATATTTTTATGTCAGCGACGCCTTTTTTTTGTCTCCGACGGCTAAAGGGACTAAGCCCCTTTAGAATCCCTAATGCAAAATTACAAAATGCAAAATCTCTGAACTTCGTTCAGCAATTTTGCATTTTATAATTTTGGAAAGTAGAATAAAATTATTTTTCTACATATATTTTCGTGACTAAGGTGATTAATGGAAGTTGAACTAGGAAATGGTAAGTTACTCTTATGTAATATTTTCAGCACTTGTTACACAAGTGAGGAAGCTTCATAATTTTTTTACAGCTTTTATCACTTGCGATAGCAAGTGTTGCACATATTAATTTATGTTCTTGACTTACCATTTACTAGTCCAACTTCCGTTAATCGCCTTAGCCACGAAAATGTATGTAGAAAAGAAGTTATGTATGCTATGAAGAGGAAAACAAAAGTGCATAGCACTTTTGTTGACGTGGGTTCTTAGGGACTGTCCGTCCCTAAGCCCTCGGAGAGAAAAAAAGAATAAGTGACTACTCCTAAAAGTCGTCACTTATTTTTATAATATATTACTTGGTAGACAGGTGATTTGTTTTACAAAATAATAACGAGTTAAGTTTGCAAGTAATTTTTGATTTGTTTTAGGGTTTTGCAAGGCAGATATATTTTTCCCGACAGAAGTGTAGACATACACTATTCTACTTGAGCAAAAAAATGCTATAACAACGAAAACAGCAAAACTAATCAAAAATCTAATTTTGGTTTAGTATTGAATTTTTACAAGGAAGAGGCATTTTTCATATCAGGAGTGTAGCTTTAATACCTACATGACTGATATGAAAAATGCCTCTGACACAGTAAAAAACAA
>CAYJFV010000166.1:0-4356 GCA_964369275.1 uncultured Desulfovibrionaceae bacterium | reverse complement strand
TGAAAATATTTTTTCATTTTTCCAAAAAAAAATAAAAATCATACTTTCCATTTGAAGTAGCATGTCGACAATTCTATGTCAATCTTTTTTGAGATTTTTTTTACAAAATTATATATATTTGAGAATTTTTTTTCAAATATATAAGCTTTTGCTTGCCATTACAGTACACTACATTAAAGAGAAAAAAATGATTTGACTTTTTAAAGCAATACATTATCTTGGTTGAGTAATCAAAGGATACTTATGAACAATATTTTAGATAGATTATTAGGATTATATCCAGAGCTTTCAAAGAAACATCAACTTGTTGCTAACTATATTTTTGAAAATGCTTCTGATGTTGCCTTTATGAACTTAGCTGAACTTGCACGCGAATCTAAGGTAAGTAATGCAACAATTACACGCTTTGCAATTAGCCTTGGCTATGAAGGCTTTCCTGATTTTCAAAAAGATATACAAAAAAGTGCCTTCAACCACATTCCACCGCGTAATCAAGTAGATATTTTAACTTCAAGCAGTGATGAAATTTTTGAATCTATGCTTGAAAATTTTGCAAAAACTCAAAGTACCTATTCTCAAAGAGATTTACAAACAGTTATAGGTGCAGCTGAGCTTATTAGCAAAAGTAAAAAAGTGTTTATTACGGGTTACCAGTGGTCTAAAAGCCTTGTTGAAGCCACTTCCTATGAACTTAGAAAGTATACAAATGGTGTATTTCCTGTTTTAGATAATTCCTTTGCTAATTACGATTTAATCACCGATAAACCACAAAAAAGCTGTGCTATTGTATTTGCAATGCCAAGATACCCTGGCAGAACTATGGAGCATTTCAAGCACTTTCAAAAGTTAGATATTCCTATTATTCTTTTTACAGATGATTTTTTTCCTTTTAAAAATCAAGCAAAACACTTATTTACAATTCCATTATTTGGAGCGGCAACTTCAGTAGTTTTCCCCCAAATATTAATTCTAGCTATTATTCAAGAAATTATTAGCCGTGTAATTATTAACAACCCTGAACTAGCTAAAAAGCGTTCTGCAAAATTTGAAGAAAGTGCAAAAGGCAAATATTTAAGTATAGAGTCATTACTTTCATAAGACTATTTTATACTATTTGTGTATTTCACTATAAAAAAATTGTTTTATAAATTTAAATAAATAAAGCATAATTACTAAATTACAATAGACTATAACGCCCCCCTTGCATAAAATATCAATAATTATGCAAGGAGCGTGAAATATGACAACAAAAAACATAGCAAGCATTTCACTTATTACAGCGGCATCATTTTGGGGTTTTAATCCATACATGAAAACTGTAATGCTAAATTATGCCACACCAATGACAATAATTTTTCTTTCTTATCTAGTAAGTGCTTTTTTAGCTTTTGTTATTTTATTAATATCTAAACAATTTCGTATTCCATCAGCCAAGAATTTACTTTTACTATTTATAACAGGTGCTTGCTTAGTAGGCATTAATTCAACCTTTATTACACTTGGTTTACAATATACTTCTGTTACAGATACCGCTTTATTTAAAGCAAGTTCGCCTATTTTTATAGCCTTTTTCTCACTAATATTTTTAAAAGAAAAACTTTGTTTTATTCAATGGCTTGGAATATTTATAGTTCTACTTGGCACACTCTATACATTGATTGATGGAAAAATTAGCACATTAACACACTTCAATTTTAACAAAGGCGATATATTTTTAATTATTGCTCAAATTGGCTGGGCAGGATATGCCTTGTTTAGCAGTAGATTATTAAAAGAAATTAAAGTTATGGAGCTTATATTTTGGTGTCAACTATTTGGAGTTTTAGTTGTACTTTCTTATAGTTTATTCGGCTTTCAAATTTCAATGCCAAAACTGACAAAAGACTTTGTTGATAGCTTACTTTACACAAGTATATTCAGCTTTTTATTAGGAATGTACCTTTGGAATATTGGCATTAAACATATAGGTGCAAGCATATCAGGAATATTTGTAAATCTTTCAACTATTATTGCTATTGCTTCTGGTGTTTTATTACTGCACGAACCCTTTGGAATAAATGAACTTTTTGGTGCTGTTACAGTATTACTAGGTATACTAATTCTTGTGCAATACCAAAATATTGAAAAAATGTTTAATTTTATAAGAAGAAAAGAAAGAAATGCTTAGTTTTAAAATGCTGCTTTTTCAAATTTTCTTTTCTTTATATCAAGAATAACAGCCCAAAGCGGCACAAAGTATAAAAAGCAAGCAAAAAATAAGCTTGTAGTTGGGGCATCAACCGAAGCAAAAGGCACGGTGCAAGTAATGCTCCACGGAATAAGTACAGGAATAACCATGGCTGAATTTTCAAGTGGAATAGTCATATCTTCCACTTTTTCATAATTATCTTTGCATAAATCTGCCGTAAGCATAATACTAAGAATTTGGTTACAGGCTATTGCTGAAGTTAAAATAGAGGTACATAACATAGCTATAAAAGAGCCAAATTTATTTGACATAAGCCCAATTTTATCTTTTATACCGTCTAATATTTTAGTTGTTTCAAAAAGCCCCGCGTAAGAAGAAGAAATAGCAACAATAACAGCAACTGAAAGCATTGAAACTATTCCACCACCATTTAGCAAGGGGCGAAGCATTTTATCATCAGTAGTGTAGCCAAAAATAAGAGTATTTGCTAAATCATACAAAGACATATTTTGCACATATAAGCACACAAAGGAACCAATTATTGTACTCACAAGCATAATATTTTTTACATTTACCTTAAAAAATGCAAGCAAAATTGTACTTATTGCAGGCATAAAATCAAGCCAATGCAAATTAAAATTTCTTTCAAATATTTCTAGCATTTGCATATCAAGCACATCTGCTTTAACGCTTTGCCCTAGAATATAATAGAATACGCATGAGGCTATAATTGGAACAGTTGTACTTGTAAAACAACGCTTTACATTAGAATATAAATCCGTTTTAGTTACCATAGATACAAGAAAAACAGTGGTAGACATTGGCGACATTCTATCCCCAAAATAGGAACCTGCCAAAATTGCACCGCCTAAAAAGGCTGGGTCTATATTCAGCACTCGCCCAATGCTCATACAAATAACGCCCATAGTCGCCGCTGTTCCATAGGCTGTTCCAATAAGCATTGATAATATACAGCATAACAAAAATGTTATTAACACAAAATATGAGGGGTGCAAAAAAGAAGAAGTAGAATCAATAATAATAGCAATTGTGCCAGAGGCACGCCAAACAGCAGTAAGCGAGCCAATTAAAGTAAATACAATAAGAATAGTGCCAATTGAACGAATTTTTTGCCAAGAAACAAGTAGTAATTCTTTTGCACTAATCCCTTTATACAAACCATAGAAAAAGAACAGCAAATAACCTATTGCTAAAGGCAGAATAAGGCTTGTTTGAATAAAAACACAAGTCAACAAAACAGCAATAAAAATGCCAAAAACAAGATATTCCATGAAAAGCTCAAACTAGTATTAAAGGCTAAAGTGTTATGTATAAAATAGATATATGTGTTTTTATAACGCTTGATTATAATTCGTGAAATTCATTGTATATTTTTTGAAGATAGGCTTTATAGTCACCATTTTTCAATGAATCTATAAGAGCTAACATTTGCTCATCATTAATAAAGCCGCGTCTATACGCAATTTCTTCAATGCAGGCAATTTTCAGCCCTTGTCTTTTTTCCATTATTTGCACAAACTGCCCAGATTCCATAAGGCTATCAGGCGTACCAGCATCTAACCATGCATTTCCACGACGCATAGGCACAACATTCATTCTACCTTCTTGTAGATACATATTATTTAAATCTGTAATTTCTAGTTCACCACGAGCAGAGGGCTTCAATGAGCGAGCTTTCTCAACCACATCAGGAGGGTAAAAATAAAGCCCAACAGAAGCATAGTTTGATTTTGGTTTAAGTGGCTTTTCTTCAATAGATATAGCATTATGTTCCGCATCAAATTCTACAACACCAAAGCGTTCAGGATCAGAAACGTGATAGGCGAAAATAGTTGCTTTTTTGCCTTTATTTTTTTCAATTTCATTTTTGAATGTATTGAATTGCTCACCCATATAGAAAATATTATCACCTAAAATAAGGCATACATCATCATTTCCAATAAAGTCAGCACCTATTGTTAGAGCCTGTGCAATACCTTTAGGTTCTTCTTGTATAGCGTATTGTACGTTTAGTCCAATTCTTTCGCCATTGCCAAAAAGTTTTTCAATATTTGGCGTATCTTGCGGAGTTGAAATAATAAGAATATCTTTAATCCCAAATAGCATTAAAGTTGATAATGGGTAATATACCATAGGTTTATCATAAA
>CAYJFV010000165.1:0-4395 GCA_964369275.1 uncultured Desulfovibrionaceae bacterium | reverse complement strand
GTAAGTTTTTACGCCCAACCAAGGCAGAAACAAGCATTAATAGTGAAGATTCAGGCAAGTGGAAATTTGTAATAATACCATTTATTACTTTAAACTGCGAGGCAATTTCGCCTTGTGGGTATAGAAAAATATTTGTCGAGCCTTTAATTCCTTCGATTGGTAACACGCTATTTGCACTAGGCATTTCTTGTGCATATAATTTTGCTGCTCCCTCAAGTACGCGGCATGAAGTTGTGCCAACGGCAATTATTGGTCTACCTTCGGCTTTAGCTTCTATAATTGCTTGTGCAACTTTTGGTGATAATTCAAAAAATTCAGAATGCATTTGGTGTTCACGAATATCATCACTACGAACAGGTGTAAAAGTTCCATAGCCAACATGCAAGGTAACTTCTTCCCATTTACAGCCCATTTCAAGCAATTCTTCTTTTAATTCTTGTGTGAAATGTAGGCCTGCTGTTGGGGCTGCTACTGAACCAAGTTGATTTTCATTGGCATAAATTGTTTGATAGCGTACAGAGTCTAATTCAGTTATAGACGAACTAGAACTTCCCTCTTCTACTTGGCTTCTTTTAATATACGGTGGTAATGGTAAATGCCCATAAGTGGTGAATATACTGGGTAATTCTTCTTTATTACCAAGCCAAGACAAACGAACTTTATGCTTACCAAATTCAAATTTTTCTAAAATTTCTACCTGCAAATTGCCGTCAAATACCCAAGTATCGCCAATATTTGCATTACGCGAGGGTTTTAATAAAACCTCGGCTGTAGCAAAACTTTTATCTGCTTCGCTTTCAACTTCTAATGCAGGTAAGGCAGTTAAAAGCAGTAATTCACGCTTGCCACCATGCATACTTTTACCAAACAATCTTGCAGGTAACACTTTTGAATTATTTGCAATAAATAAGGGTAACTTACTCTCTTTTGAAGTAGGTAAATGCTTTGCAATATTTTTAAAAGTAGAATCTGTAAGGCTAAAAGCTTTTTCTAAACTATTGTTTTTTTTATATACAAGTAATTTAGACGCGTCACGCTCTTGTGCTGGTGTTTGTGCTATTTGGCTTTCAGGAAGTTCAAAATTATAGCTACTTAATAAAAAATCTTGGTGTATATTGCTCATAGTATTTATATTATTTAAATGCTTGCCTAAGTAAAACAAAGGCAAGCATTAATTTAAGTTTAAAGCTTTTATATTATATTACAATTTCAATTCGTTTACTTAATTGTTCTTCAATTTCTTGAATACGATCGCGTTTTGTATTTAGTAGGTACAAAGCAAGTTCTTTTTCAGCTACATGCGTATATTTTATAGTTTTTTCTGCTCGTGCTTTACGTGCAATTTCCTTTAAAGCATCTTGTGCTTGCCATTCCATATTTCTGCGAACGCCAGTTCCTTTGCAGTGCGGGCATGGTTCGCTAGAAATTGAAATTGCAGAAGAACCTATACGCTGGCGTACAATTTCAAGTAAACCAAATGGCGAAATACTACCAATTTCATATCTTGCTCTATCTGGTTTCATAGCTTCATGGAAAGCTTTTTCAACTTCACGCACGGCAGATTTATCTCGTAATTCAATAAAATCTATAACAATTTGTCCGCCAATATCGCGTAAGCGTAAATGCCTTGCAATAGCTTGAGCCGCTTCAATATTTGTTTGCAATACCATTGAATGGAAACTTGCTTTATTTTGCGTTTTGCCTGAGTTAATATCAATTGCCATAAGGGCTTCAGTTTGGTCGAAAGCTACCCTACCGCCTGAGGGTAATGATACTTCACGAGAAGTAATTTCATCAATTTGCGTTTGTAGATTAAATCTTTCCCATAAACTTTGGCGTGTATCAGAATGGTATTTTACCATTTTACGCTTTTGCGGATACACTTGCCCTGTAATGGTATTCATTCTATCTGCCATATCAGGGTCATCTGTCCAGATTTCCTTGATATTTTCAGTAAGATAGTCACGCATTACACGTTCGGCTAAGTCTACTTCTTGGTGGATAAGGCTAAGAGCAGGCGATTCATTTGCACGCTCAACAATGCTCATCCATAAATCTTGTAGATATTCTAAATCATCTTCAATATCTTCACGGGTAGCATTTGCTGCTGCTGTTCTAATAATAATTCCCATATCTTCGCCAGGGTCAATACCTTCAAGCAATTCACGTAATCTGCCACGTTCTTCATGGTCAGCCACTTTACGTGAAACACCAATTTGCTCTTGCCCAGGGGTAAGAACTAAATATCTACCCGCAAGCGAAATCCAAGTAGTTAAAAAAGCCCCTTTCGTGCCTGTAGGCTCTTTAACAATTTGTACTAAAATTTCCTGCCCTGGGCGTAACACCTTGCTAATTAGTGGAAATTTATGTGTTTTATTTGCTGTATGCGGTGTTAAATAATAATCAGGGTGGACTTCATCAATTTGTAAAAAGCCATTTCTTTCAGCCCCAAAGTTAACAAAAACAGCTTGTAAATTTGGGTCTACATTGTGGATAACACCCTTATAAATATTGCCGCGAATTTTCGCTTGGTGCGACATTTCTACAAAATATTCAACTACTACTTTATTATCAGCAAGAGCAATTTCAATTTGTTCATCAGGTTGTACCCCAATATACATTTTCAGATTTTGGCTATAATTTGATTTTTGAGGTTGTGCATGTAGTTCTTCCGCCGCTGAATGTGTATTTCTTTGCTCTCTTACATTCAAAGCTTTTGTTTCATTAACTACTTCTTCATTAGGTGCTGGTTTTGACTTTTTATTTTCTACATAAGCTACCGGCTCACTTACAAAGTTATTTTCTTGAACCTGCTGCACATTTTCATCAATATATTGAGCATTCAATTGCTGGGTACTGTTTGCACCGTAAGATTTAAATTGAGAAATTAAAGAATCGTCAGATTGAAATTCAGGAATTGGCCCTTGTGGTGAAAATTGCGAATTTCTTCCACGTCTTTGATTTGATTTATTTCTTGAATTTGAATTACGTTGCTTATTTCTATTGTCATAATTTTTTTGATTTTGCCCCTGAACTTGTTCAAAGGAAATGTTATTATCGTCATAGAACATATTAAAGTCTTGCTGGATATTTTTTCCAGTAATAGCTGCAATAATTGACGAATTATCAAAAGCAACATCATTATATGCAGGATTTACTTGCTTAGTATTTCTTGATTTTTGTGAAAAATTCTTCTGATTACGTGAACGCTGATTATTAGGCTTATTATATGAATAATCGAAATTATTTTGATTATAGCTTTGCTCAGCCCCGTAATTATTCTGCCCATTGTCATTAGAAAATTGTGTTTGATTATATTTTTGACGACCATTTCTATTATCGTTACGGCTTTTGTGTGGGCGACGCTTAGAAAAATCATTTTCTTGATTAAGTTGATTATTGTAATAATTTGAATTTGCGGAGTTTCTTTCTTGCATATCTACATTATTTTCTGAAGAATTTCTGCTATCATCAACTACTACAGAAATATTATCTTCTGTATCTCTTTCATTTTGCGTAGCTTGTATGTTTTTTCTTGAGCGGATATTTGTTCTATTTTTAGCAGGCTTTGCATTAGCAGTTTCTTCAACTAAGCTTTGCTCGCTTTGGCTTTCCATGGAAGTTTCAGTTTTGCTATTTTCTTGCTTTGCCTTAGCAGGTCTTCCACGTTTAGTTTTGCTTGCATTTTCTGCTGTTTCAGCTGTAGTTGTTGTAGGCTGAGCAGTATCAAACAAGCTAAGTTCTTCTGTGCTTGCTTTAGGTTTTCTACCGCGTTTTTTAGGTGCTTCAACACTAGCTTCTAATGCTTGATTATTTTCTGCTGAAATTTCAGAGCTTTGTACAGTTTTTTTAGGGCGACCGCGACGTTTTGTTTCATTTTCAACTGATGATGAAAGAACATCATTTTCTTTATTTGGCATATAATTCCTTATAAAAATAATATAAAATTTCTTATTATGTATACAGTGACTGCTAATAAACAGAATAAATAGCAAATAAAAAGCATAATATGCCTTTATAATTTCAGCATATTTAATATTTATTCTATGAAGTAGTCAGGGTAAGGTTTAATTATAGCCATTAGTGATAATAATACTATAGATTTCTAAATTAAACCAATTTCTATAAAAAACATAGCAAAAGCGACATTGCACACCATGAATTTTATAATAAAAATATCTATTCTGCATTCATAAGTAAAAATACCGATAAACTCTCTTTTATCGTATCAAAAGAAACACTAGCTTGTTTTAAAAAAATGTCAAGTTTTCTTTTACTACCCTAGTTATTTTATAAATGTCACTCCAATTTGTTATGTATAAAAAGAGAAATAAATATGATACTGTAAATTGTATGACGTGCTATTTTTTACTTTTTTATAAGAACTTGCAATGT
>CAYJFV010000164.1:3466-4400 GCA_964369275.1 uncultured Desulfovibrionaceae bacterium | reverse complement strand
ATTAGTCATTTTTTTTAGCTCTGCTAAAAAATGCCTAATGCCTGATTTTATTAATAGATGGTTTGACGTAGTAATATTTTTAAGAAATACAGATAAATAACTCTACCTTTAAATTAAACTTGCTATATTTTATAAAAATATATATACTACAATTCACATTTGACTAGGGAAGCATGGTTAAATTCCTGCACGGTCCCGCCGCTGTAAGTGATACTTTTTATGTGTTAATCCACTGTATTTTATTATATGGGAAGGTTCATAAAAGGGTTTGATTCATAAGTCAGAAAACCTGTCTTTTGTGAATGTCTAAGTCTTTCGAGGAAAAGGACTAGCTTTTTGCCTATACTATATTTATTATATGTATAATTTTGCAGAAAAGTTTCGTTATTTTCTCGGTTTGATTATCACTTTAGGTTTGTTAGAGAAAATGCTTTTCTGTTTTTTATTTAATTGCCTATATTCTTTTACAGTAAGTAGTTCTAAAAGAAAGATAATCTCCGTTTTGTAACTTGTAAGTAGTGTATTTTAGAATTAGCTTTTTGCTAAAAAGAGTCTGCCAACTCTATACAAGGTATAATGTGCGATAATAAACCAATCACATACTCCTATTCTTATACGAAGCTAATTGTATTATGCACAAAATGTTTTAATTGAAAACCTATTGGTTTATACTTCTTTGATGTACATTAATAGAAATATAAATTAATAGGTTTTCACTTTTTAATTACTTAAAAAAAGAGCTAAGATACAAATAATATCTTAGCTCATAAAATAATATGTTAAAATAAAACTATTGTGCCGCTTTTCTTCCTTCCCTTTCTTCAATAAGAGCATGAGCCCTTTGGGCAAGATATGTAACTTCGGGTTTAGAAATTTGGTCATCTGCACCAACAGAGTCGCCGTTATGTCTTTGTTTATCAGTGATAAGTGAAGA
>CAYJFV010000164.1:0-3456 GCA_964369275.1 uncultured Desulfovibrionaceae bacterium | reverse complement strand
GGGTCTTCTTTTACACGTTTACATAAGTTATGACCATCCATTGCAGGCATTTCAATATCTGAAACAAGAACATCTATATAATCTGTAATTGGTTTATCTTCTTTAATTGAAAGTTCACGCAAGTACACTAATCTATCCCATGCTTCTTTACCATTGTTTGTTGTTTCAACATGGAAATGAGCTTTTTGTAGTAAATCATATAACATTGAACGAATAAGTGAAGAATCGTCTGCAATTAATGCACGGTAAGTTTTATTTGCACTAAAATCAACATTAGGGTTAAGTTTTAGGCTTAAGCGTGGGTTTAAGTCTGCCACAATTTTTTCTAAGTCAAGTAAGAAAATTAAATGACCCTCAATTTGAACAATACCAGTTATAGTATTTTCTACAACTGAACTCATATAACGGTTTGGTGGTTCAACTTGTTCCCAAGAAATACGGTGGATACGGTTTACGCTAGATACCATAAATGCAGTTGTTACACCGTTAAATTCAGTTACAACAACTTTCATATCATCAGCTTCAACAGCTTTTTTGTTTAACCAAAGGCTTAAATCAACAAGTGGTATAATTTGGTCACGTAGATTGAATGCACCTAGCACCGATGGGTGCTGTACTTCAGGCAAGGAAGTAACTTTTTGCATGCGAATAATTTCAAGCACTTTAGCAACGTTTACGCCATAGTAGCCACGGTATACTTTGCCATCTTCCCCTACTTCATCAAGGTAAAATTCAACGATTTCAAGTTCGTTTGTTCCAGCTTCAAGCAAAATATTAGTTTGTGACATATTATTCTCCAATAATTCATCTATTTATAGATTATTGTAAAGCATACGCTTCTAGGAAATTTTTAACTTCCTCAATATACCTTTTCGGCGTAGATGCTCCAGCCGTTAGGGCAATTTTGAAATTTCTTTGTAGTTTTTCAATATTTAATTCAGATAAGGTTTCAATATGCATAGTAGGAATGTTGAAAGAAGAGGCTATTTCAGCTAGTCTTCTAGTGTTTCCACTTGTTTTTCCACCAATAACAATAAATAAATCAACTTCATCTGCAAGCTCACGCACAGCTTCTTGCCTTTCTTTTGTAGCATCACATATTGTGTTTAATATTGCAAGTGTACCTTTAGTAGATTTAGATAGAGTATTGGCAAATTCTAAAAATATATCATTGTCTTGTGTGGTTTGAGAAGCCAAAACGAAATTTTCTGGTAGGGTATCTAATTTTTCTAGCACCTCTTCGGGGTTTGAAAACACAATAAACGGAATTGCAGAATAGGAAATTAAGCCTTGCACCTCTGGGTGTTCTTCTTCACCATAAAGCAATAGAACACTGTTTTTAGGCGACATTTTTGTAGCTTTTTCAACTGCAAGTTGTGCTTTTTTTACCTTAGGGCAGGTTGCATCAATAACTCTAAGTGCTTTGCTTCTTGCTATTAGCTCATCACTTCGGCGTATTCCATGAGCTCTGATAATGACATACATGTCATTTTCAATTTCATTAACATCTTTAAGAGTAAGCACTTTCTTGCCTTCATATTCCTGTAACACTTGTGGATTATGAATTATTGGGCCAAGTGTGGCTACTCTTACATTTTCTTCTGAATTTGCTATTGCATAATCTAATTTTTTTAAAGCTAAATCAACACCCATGCAGAAGCCAGCGTATTTTGCTACTTTAATTTCCATTACTTTTCCTTGTATGAAATTTCTTCAAAAATGGATTAATAAGCACTAAAACGTCATTTTTTGCTAAGTTCCAAGCAAAGAATAGCCACGTTATGCTAAAAATAAATCCACTTATTAAAATCTCAAGAATACGTTGCGTAAGCAAAGTATTATAATTAATATAAGGCGAAATTTTATTAGTGCAATACCATGCAAAAAAGAAAGATGGAATTGCTAAAAAACATGCCCGAGCAAAGGTTTTTATCATATCTATCGGTAATGAAGAGGGATACTTTTTATGCCATATAAGCACAAGTAAAATAGTATAAATAAATAAAGAAAAAGTAGTTATGCTAGATACAATAAATGCCCCATATATTGGTACTAAATACATATATAGTGGCAATACACATACAGTTGCAAAACTACCAACCAAAGCTGGTGTAATGGTATTTTGCCTTGCATAAAACGCACGCCCAATTATTTGCTGTATTGCCCAAAATGGCACTGATAATAACATTATTTGCAGTAGTAAAGAACCTTGTAATGTATAATCAGCAGAAAAACTTCCGCCTTCAAAAATTAAACCAAGTATATTTTCTGCTTGTAAAATCATAAAAGCTGAAACAGGAACTATTAAAATAAGAGAAGAATTTAAAGCAGTAGTAAGTGTACTATTAAATTCACTTTCTTTATTTTGTGCAATTAAAGTTGCTAAAAATGGGAAAGAAGCTAAAGCCCCAGCTTGGGCAACAACCCCAACAGGAACAAGCATTATTCTTCTTGCATAATTTAATAGGCTTACAGCCCCTTCACCAGCTAATGAACCAAAAATTCTAACAAATTGCTCGTCCAAAATTACAACCGATTGCCCAAGCATTAAAGGTATAGCAAGAATAAGAAATTTTTTAAAATCACTATGTTTAAGTGAAAAATGCACGTCTAGTTCTTTTCTCTTTACTGCAAAGTAGGGTAGTAGAAATGCCCCAAAGAATGCCCCAATTAATACGCCATAGCAAAAGCCTTCCATTCCATGCACAAGCCCAAATTGAGGGAGTATAATGCCAAATAGAAGTATAGCTCCATTATATATTAATGGCATAAGTGCAGGCACTAGAAATTCACGTCTAATATATAGTATAGCACTAAAGCAAGCACCTAGTAAAAAGAAAACCTGAGCAAATAATATTATACGCAGAAAATACGCAAGCCTTAATTGATTTTCATAGCTAAAGCCTGGTGCAATATACTGCACAAGAAAATCTGCAAAGGCAAATGCAAGTATTGTAAGGGCAGTAATTGAAATGCCTGCCCATGTAAAAACAGTGCTAAAAAAGCTCCAAGAATCTTTATGTTTGCTAGAGGTTTTTATATCAATATTATTTCGCTCTTCTTCAAACTTTTTTGCAAGAAAAGGAATAAGAGTTATTGATAAATAGCCACCAGCAAGCAAATAGTTTATAAAATCTGGAATAACAAAGGCTGTAAAGTATATATCTGCCTCAGCTCCAATGCCAAACTGCCATGATATAACCTTATCACGAATTAATCCCATAAAACGCGATAACAGAACACTTATAGCCATTATAAGTGCAGCTATACCCATACTAGTTTTCATTAGATTTGTACACTCTATAAAGCTAAACTAAAGCTAAATCTATATTAGGGAATGTACCAAAATGTTTAGTATATCTTTGCTTGAAGGTTACTTCACTAAACATGTGTTCTTGTGTACCATGATGCTCTACACAATAAGAAGCAGAAACAGAACCAATTTGCATAGCTTGA
>CAYJFV010000163.1:0-4436 GCA_964369275.1 uncultured Desulfovibrionaceae bacterium | reverse complement strand
CAATAGGAATAAACACCGCTAAGTTTGTGCCTGAGGAAGCAAATACAGGAAGCACAACACTTTTTGTGCCTTCAATAGCAGCTTCTTCTGGACTTTTGCCTTGTGAAATTAACGATAATGCACTTTCAATAATAATTAAAGCATTTGAAATAAGAGTTCCTAAAACAGAAGCTAATGCAAGTAATGTCATTACATTTATTGTGAAATTAGAAGCTGAAACAAGAAACATAGTAGCTACTAAAGAAGCTGGAATTATTAGCGAAGTAATAATTGTAAACCTAATACTTGCTGTAAAAATTAGTATAACAATAGAAGTTAATACCATACCATATATAATATTATCAATGGTAGAACTTGTTTCATTAGATATGTAGGTTGAAGTATCGCCAGAAATTTCTAAATTCATTCCTTCAAGCAAAGTATTTTCACGCACATCAGGAAGTCTTTTTCTTACTTCTTCTGATATTCTTATGGCATTTCCATCAGGTGCATTTTTAATAGATAATAATACTGTATCTTCACCGTTAAATGTTGCAGATAATTCTCTATCCGCTGTAGAATCTTCAACTATAGCAATATCTGATAATTTAAACTTTCCACCTTCAGCTGTTGTAAAAGTTACGTTTTTAATATCATCAAGGCTTTGAAATTCACTAAAGAACTTAATACCAGTTGAATTATTATTTTGAATAATTTCACCACCAGCAACAGTTACGTTTGCCTGTGCCATTCCATTAATAACATCGTTAATGGTAATAAATTCTTGAATCATAAGCTCTGAATCAAGGTATACCCTAATTTCACGGGCATCACCACCAATAACATCAACTGTAGATACACCTTGTACAGAGTTAAAACTTCCTTTCAAAGTTTTATCTGCAAATTCGTATAATTCTTTCATATCGTGAATATCACTTGAAAGAGTAAGTGTAATAACAGGAGCAGATAAAATATCTATCTTCGAAATAATTGGCTTTTCAACAGAAGTTGGAAATTCGTTTTGAACCGCTTCTACTTTATCTTTTACTTCAAGAAGCTTAATATTAACATCTTCTTCAAGCAAGAATACTACTTGAACAAGTGCCATGTTTTCATAAGCTTGTGCTAACATATATTCAATGCCAGATACTTCTGAAACACTTTCTTCAACCACACGTATAACTTCGTTTTCAACCTCTTCTGGTGATGCACCTGGGTATATAATTTGTATTGATACAACAGGCAAATCAATTCTAGGTTGACTTTCTATATTCAGCGAAAACATTGCTGTAAGCCCCATTACCACTAGGAATAGAACAAACATCATTGTTGTTGCTGGTCTTTTTACAAATACTTCAATCATTAATTTGTTCCTCTATTATTTAGTAACATACCTTCGGTTAATAGCTTTCTGTCACTTGTAATTATTCTATCGCCAGCAACTAAACCGCTTATAATTTCGCAGTTATAACCATCACAAATACCAGTAGTTATTGCTTTTTGAACAGCTTTTGAATTTTCATCTATCCATGCATAGTATGAGCCATTTTTGCTATCAAGTGTAACTATAGGCACAAGAACTATGTTTTTCTTTATTGCATTCACTACTTTTGCAGAATAAAAAGGCTGTTTTGGTAGTTCTTCTTCTAATTTAATACCTATTTTGTAGAAACCTGTTTTCCAATCTGCTTCCTTAGAAACATACACAACTTCACCTGTAGTATATTTAGAGGTATCTTCCCAAGTAAATCCATTCCTTAATGTTTCTTCAGTTTTAGGAATGTAAACTTTATTACCAACTTTTATGGTTTTTGCTTTATCTTGTGAAACAAGTGCATCGTAGTTATTTTTCTTGTTGTTAATTCCATCAAGGCTAATATCTGTAACAAAAAAAGCTTCCTTATTTTGTACAAGCTCTTCTGTATACACAGGATAGCCATTTTCTTCATATATCGACAAATGGCTTACTACGCTAATTTCTTCTATAATTTTAGTGTTTATTTTTTTATACGAATAAAGCCCAAGCCATGTGCATGATGCAAGAATTACTAATAAACTGATTAATATTGTAAGTTTATTTTTCATCTATTTCTCCAATTATTTGCTCTATTTGTGCTAGTGAGGCAAATATGCTGTTCATTGTGGAAATACGCTTCATTTTCAATTGTGTTAAGCCGCTTTCAACATCGTTCAATTCTACAGCAGAAGCCTGACCATTCAAGAAACGAGAAAGTGACATTTCATAAGAACGGTTAGCAAGCTTTATAGCCTCATCATCCATTTTCAATACTTCAAGATTTGTAGAATAAGTATTAAAAGCAGTTATAAGTGAGTTTTCTAAATTTCTTTTGGTTTGGATATATTTACTCTTATTAATTTTTGCATTAATGTCTTCTTGTCTACCCTGAGCTTCTGCCTTGCCACCATCATATAAAGGTACATTTAAAAAAATACCAATAACACCTTGCCCACTCAAGTTAGGTTCAGCAAGATAGGCATGAGCTGAATTATCTGCAAAAGTATACGAACCTACTAAAGATACAGTAGGATTATCGGTATCGCGTTTTGCCTCGGCTAATTTTGTACTATAATCAACTTGCTGAGCAAGAATTTTAAGACTTGGAGAATTGGGTAGTAAAGTCAAAGCAACTTCAAGATTCATATTTTCTATTTCTAAATCACTAAATTGTGTTGTAAGCTTGGTTATAGGCTCATCAAGCACGCATAGTGTTTGCAATAACCTATAGCTTTGATCAAGCAACAGTTTGGTACTATCTAATGTTGGCTTACGGCTTGCTATATCAGCATCAACCTTAATCAAGTCGCTTTGGCTCATTCGAACTGAGGCAGAAGATTCTAAATTTTTCTTCGTATTTAAAGCATTCTGATACGATTGCAAGGCAATACGATAATTCTCTTCATAAACAAGTGCTGCAAAATATGCATTTCTAACACTGTATCTAAGAGATGATTGTGCAAGTGTTTTTTGTGTAAGCATAAGTTCTTGTGCAAGTTCTGCTGCTTCAATAGCATTTTCTAACATGCCAAAAGTAAAAAGTAATTGGCTAGCTTCTATACCAACACCAAAGTTAAAGCCATGATTTGTGCTAGAGGGCATTTTATAAGGGTTAGAATAGGTGTGGTTGGCAACATATTGCCCAGTAAAATTAACAGTTGGGTATAGTGCTGATTGCACTTCTCTAACTATATAATGCGATTGCTCAATAGTTAGTTCGGCCACATGCACATCTTCATTACGCTCAAGTGCGAACGATAGTGCTTCTTCCAAGCTAAGTCCGCTTGCATAGGCTTTAGGACTAAACAATACTAGACTAAGAAGAAGGAAAATTATTTTATTCATGTTTTCTCTCTTTACAAGTTTTTTTAGATATTATATGTTTGTTTGAACATATAAACGAAAATAGCATATTTCTTTTATATGTCAATATGAACATATAAAAGTTCAAAAATTTGTACAGCGAGTATTTTAGAATGAAAAACAGTAAATTAAACGAACTTGATTATAATGTTCTTGCAATTCTACTAGATAAAGAATTATCGGGCTATGATATTACACAATGGTTGAAGTACTTTAGAAATACTAGTCATTCAAGGATATACCCTGTACTTGCCAAGCTAGAAGGTTTTGGTTATGTAGAATACCGTGATGTAGCACAGGTAGGCAAGCCAGATAAAAAGCTTTACCACCTTACCACTGAGGGGCTAAAAGTTTTACGAGATTGGGTAGCAGATGAAAAAAATATAAAAGTACCAAAAATAAAAGATGAAGAACTTGTGCGTATGCTATGCCTACACCTGCTTGATGATGAAGAAATAATTAAACAAATAAAACTAAGAAAAGAACAAATTGAATCTTATAATCAAAAAATTATTAAAATCTTAGAATGTAGTAATGGTACAAGTCTTCAAATGCAAAAACAAAATTGTTTGCTTGATATTAGAGAAATGGCACAGTTTTTTATGGATAGTGAATTAATTTTACTTGATTGGGCATTACTGAACATAGAAAACAAAGGTAAACCTAAACAACCTTGGTATGAATACATAAAGGAAAGGTTATAAATAAGATAAAACAAGAGTCTGTATTTGCTACAATAGAGGCTTTTTCTTAAATCCTAAAACAACAAAAAGAAGCCATTTTTCCGTCCTGAATAAACCTGATAGAACGCTATAAGTTGCCAGTTTTGGGTGATATCCAATACTGAGTGTAACACAAGAAAGAGTAAAAATTTTAGCATTTTACGCACGTGCGTACGCACGCGTCTTTAATTTTAACAAGCCTTAAACAAAAAAGCCCTCTAGTTTATAGAGAGCCTATTGTAAAAAGTAAATAATTACTTGATTTTTTTAGTGGTACCCGAGAACGACATCATATCATCGCTATATAAGCGGTTAATACAATGTTTGCACCCGAAACGTCCCCAGCTAACTATTTG
>CAYJFV010000162.1:0-4477 GCA_964369275.1 uncultured Desulfovibrionaceae bacterium | reverse complement strand
TAAAAGTACCCAACCTGTAGGATTTAGAACTTCTTCTTTATTAAATTGTGCAGAATCTGCTTGGTTTACACCTTCCATCATATCAGGAATGATATCAGGGAAAGTTGCAGCACCGCCAAAGTAATCATAAACAACTTGTGCAGCAGAAGGTGCATTAGCATCTAATACATAGTTTTCAGGCATTTCACCGTGTAGGCGTTCTACTTCTGAATGGTGATGGTCAATACATAAGCATACATTTGCATTGTATGGTAAGTTTGTAGTGATATCGTTTTCAGTTAGTTCTACAGTTCCGTCTTGAACGTCTTTAGGGTGAACAAATTTAATATCATTTATAAGGTTTAGTTTTTTAAGTAGTGTTGCACTTACTAATCCGTCTAAGTCGCTTCTTGTTACTAGGCGATATTGTTTGCTTCTATCTAGCTGTAACATTTTAGTTCCTCGCAAAATAATTTATTTTAAATAATAACTAATATAGTTATTTTTGTCTAGTTTTCTTTCTAATATATTTAATCAATTGAAATTTATTGAAAAAGCAATTTAAATTTCGTAATCAATTGCAGAACGTGAAGAAGTTACTTTTTTAACAAATTCACCAAACTTTAAATGCTCGGGGTGCATTGCATATACTGCTAAATCTTCAAAAGAATCATGTGTTGATTGAAGCACAATATTTGCGGTTAATGTTGTAGTATCTTTTATTTCATGGCTTATTTCAATATGTTGTAAACCCTGAATTTTACCAGCTAAAGCTTCACCTAGCACTTTGAATTTTTTGGCGTTTTCTGCTGCACTTATTCCATTTACTTCGGGCTTTAGCTCCCACCAAACTATATGTCTAACCATAGTGTTTTCCTTATATTATATAAAAAATATTTTAAAAAAATACAAAACTTTGCTAAATATATCACAATTAGTAAAATTGTCAAATTCTTAACTTCTACTTTTTTTCTTTCAATAATTTAGTTGTAGATTAGGTAAATGGGTAAGAAGAAGCACATAAAATCTCTTAAACTATGATAAGTTTACTTTTTATTTTGCTCAATTGACCTTGTAACTCATCTATGTTAAAAGTATTTAACATTATTTATAAATAAGGTTTTTTATGAGTGAAAAAAAGCAAAATATATTAGTTGTTGACGATGAACAAGGTATTCGCCTTTCACTTCAAGGTATTCTTGAAGATGAGGGGCATCATGTAAGCCTTGCTCAAAATGGTTCTCAAGCTCTTAGCATTTTAAATGATAGCTCTATAGACTTGATAATTTTAGATATTTGGCTTGATGCTAAAAGTGATGAAAAAAACTACATAAACGATGGCTTAATATTTTTACAGCATATAAAAGCCTTAGAATTATTTAAGGATATTCCAGTAATTATGATTTCAGGGCATGGCACAATTGAAACAGCTGTTACAGCCCTAAAATTTGGTGCGTATGACTTTATTGAAAAACCACTTGCTCTTGATGCTGTTCTAAGCACTGTAAACAGAGCTTTTGAGTTTTCAAGCTTAAAATCAGAAAATAAAGCGTTAAAATCTGCAATTGCGACCCGTAAAGCTAGTCATACACTTATTGGTGACTCTGCCCCAATGCGAGCATTAAAATCTGCCATAGAAGCCGTTGCCCCTACCTCTGTTTGGGTGCTTATTACAGGTGAAAATGGTACTGGTAAAGAATTGGTTGCTAATGCAATTTACAATGCAAGCCCAAGAGCCGATAAGCCCTTTATTGCTGTAAACTGTGCTGCTATTCCAGAGGAATTGATAGAATCTGAACTATTCGGGCATGAAAGAGGTGCTTTTACAGGAGCTGAAAGCAGAATAGGTAAGTTTGAACTTGCTGATGGCGGTACACTTTTTCTTGATGAAATTGGCGATATGAGTTTGAAGACTCAAGCCAAAGTATTAAGAATTTTACAAGAACAGCGTTTTGAAAGAATTGGCGGTAATAAAACACTACAGGTTGATGTACGCGTACTTGCTGCAACAAATATGAACTTAGAACAAGCAATGCATGACGGTACTTTTAGATCCGATTTATATTATAGATTACGCGGTTTTCCACTACATTTACCTGCACTGCGTGAACGTGTAGAAGATATTCCTGCACTTGTTGCAGCTCTTTCACAAAATATGCACATAGAAAAAGGGCTTGAGCCACCAACCTTTTCGCAAGATAGTTATGCATTAATGCAAACATCTTCTTGGCGTGGCAATGTGCGTGAATTAAAACATATTTTAGAACAAGTAGCTATACTATACCCAAAAACAATAATTCACCCAGATATGATTAAACCTCTTTTATCGGGCTTAGGGGAAAATACAGTAGTACCTTGTCAACAAAATGTAAAAGCACCAACAAGCTTTGAAGAAAATTCAGTGCTGAATCACTTTCTTGAGTGTGATTATAAAAATGCCAAGGCTGAGTTTGAACTTTGGTATTTATCGCAAAAATATGCTGCTGTTTCCAATAACATGACAAAACTTGCTGAACTTGTTGGGCTTGATAGATCATATTTACATAGAAAGCTAAAATCTAAAAGTAAAGATTAAAAATAAGCCCTTTACAAATGTAAAGGGCTTTAATTTTGAATATCTTGCTAAGTATATACTTTATTTGCTGATAATATTTTTGTTTGAAAGTTCATCTAGTGTTGCTGAAATTTGTATAGCCATATCGTCAATAAGTTTGCTTTGGGCTTCAATTAGTGAGTTATAGCTTGAACCAGCAGTAGTTGTACCGTAAAAATAATTTGTAACGGTTGTATTTGCTTTATTGTGTAAAGTCCAGTATGCATCTAAAACTACATCACTATTGAAATCACCTTCAAAGGCATTAACATAAACATTTATAACGTATTCAGAAGCTATACCTCTAAATTGTGGTGTTACATAAAGGTTAGTGCCATCTAAGTTGTTATTAAGTGAAACAGAAAGAACGCGTTGAAAAGCAGAACTTAAGTCTTCTGCCCATCTGTTGTAATCGTTAATTTCAGCATTTGTTGATGATATTTTTTTGCGAAAAATTTGTGTTCTGCGTAAATATTCAGGTAGCTCTACAGGAAGCACAGCAATATGAATTATATCTTGATTTGTATTAATTTCCACATTATCATCGCTTGCATACGATCGGGTATTTTCTGCTGATGGGAGAAGATAGAATTGTGTGTTTGGCGAACTTGTTGAACAAGCTGTTAGTAAAACACTGCAAAGTAAAAGACAGATGGTTAAAACTGGTGATTTAAAAGTAAATGTGCCATTCCATATTTTTTTCATAAGATACTCTTTCTTTTATTATTTAGTTAATTATTCTACAAGTAAAGAAATTATTTGTCAATATAGCTAAGATGATAATAAAAACTGTGTTTTTTGCAATATTTGCTAGACTTGTCAAAGTAATGAAATTTTGCTATAAATGTCGAAATTAATTTAATCTATTCGAATTTTTTAGAAAAGCGAGAAAATATGTTTGTATTTCCACAACTTGACCCAATAGCCTTTTCACTTGGTCCAATTCAGGTGCATTGGTATGGCTTAATGTATACGGCTGGTTTTTTAGCCTCTTGGGGCCTTGGTAATTATAGAGCCTCTAAACCAGGTTCTGGTTGGACAACTAAAGAAGTGGGTGATATGCTTACTTGGATTATGCTTGGTGTAATTTTAGGTGCTAGAATAGGGTATACATTATTTTATAATTTTTCATACTATATTGAAAATCCAATAGAAATTTTTTATTTATGGCAAGGCGGCATGTCTTTTCATGGTGGCTTACTTGGTGGCATGCTAAGTCTTTATTTGTGGGGCAGAACAACAAATAAGCGATTTTTAGATATGCTTGATTTTACTGCTCCTTTTATTGCTCCTGGTCTTTTTCTTGGAAGAATGGCAAACTTTGTTAACGGAGAATTGTGGGGTAGGGTAACAACGTCACCGCTTGGAATGGTTTTTCCGCATGTTGATGCGTACCCAAGGCACCCAGTGCAGTTATATGAAGCTTTTCTAGAAGGCTTACTACTTTTTGTAATTATTTGGATTTTTTCTAGTAAAGAAAGGCCACAAGGTGCGGTTGCAGGCTTATTTGCTTTTTGTTATGGGCTATTTAGAATGTTCTGTGAACACTTTCGTGAGCCAGATGTACAAGTGGGCTATTTATTTGGTGAATGGTTTACAATGGGTATGCTGTTGTCGTTACCGCTTGTGCTTGTAGGTGTAGTAATGCTAGGCCGTGCAATGATGTTAAAGGCAAATCCAACTAGAGAAAAAATTATTTTAGACGATGGCGAAGTTGTTTATATTAAGAAAAAGTAGACAACAAAATTTGCTTTTCTAAAAAAGTGAACTTTGTTTATCGCAGTTATTTTTCTATAAATTTTTCTTTGCAATAGAGTTGTGCCTATAGCTCAGTTGGATAGAGTGTCAGCCTCCGGAGCTGAAGGCCGTGAGTTCGATTCTCGCTATGCACACCAAACAAACAAG
>CAYJFV010000161.1:0-4500 GCA_964369275.1 uncultured Desulfovibrionaceae bacterium | reverse complement strand
AGCTTGCGAAGGTACATCACGTAACCCAGAAGCTGGCGGACAAATTTCACAATCATTAATTCTTGGTTTAGCATTTATCGAATCACTTTGTATTTATGCTTTACTTGTAAACTTAATTCTTCTTTTCGCTAACCCATTCCTTGGTTAATCGAAAAGCCTAGCTTTAGGCATGAATTTTGATAAAATTAGAGGGCTTATGCCCTCTTTTTTATTTTATCTGTTACAAAAGTCTTGTAAACAATACATAATAAATAATACTTGCATAAATTTGTAATTTTTTTTATATTTATTTATTACATCAAGTTTTTTTATATTATAAGATTAAATAGAGTTATTATATGAATACAAATACAAAAAATGACCATATCCCTCGTGCCACACTTCTACGTCTTGCAACCTATTTGCAGGTGCTTGAGGGCATGAAAAAAGACGGTGTAGAGCTTGTAGCTTCTGAACCCTTAGCAAAAGCTTGCGAGGTGAATGCTTCACAAGTTCGTAAAGACTTAGCCTATTTTGGTGAGTTTGGCGTGCGTGGCGTGGGTTATTATGTAAATTACTTGCTTGATGCCATAAAAGCGTGTTTACATGTTGACCGCACTTGGAATGCTTGCATTGTTGGTGTTGGTAACATGGGTAGAGCATTAATACACCACCAAGAATTTAGAAACCGCGGTTTCAACCTTGTTGCTGCATTCGATTGTGATCCTTTTAAAATTGGTGAAAACGTATACGGTTTAGAAATTCAGTGTACAAAAACTTTACCTGAAAGATTGAAAGAGCATAATATTGAAATTGGTATTATTGCAACCCCGCCTGAGCGTGCTCAACGTGCTACGAACCAATTAGTTGAAGCGGGCATTAAAGGTATTGTAAACTTTTCTTCTGCACGTGTTACATGCCCTAGCCATGTATTTATTGAATATGTTGATTTCTTCCATCAAATTACAGCACTAACTTTTAATATTTCAACAAAATAATAATTTTTCTTTTTCGCTCTGTGTAGCAAGTAAGAGAATATATACTAATTCACATCTCATTCTTTAGTTCAACTTTCATAATAATTGCCTTTAAATGAAAAAAGCTCTTGATAATTATTTATCAAGAGCTTTTCTTGTATGTAGTTTTAGTTAGCTTGCTTGCACAACTTCTACTTTGCTAACAGTAACGGTATCGCTAATTCTATGTTTTTTTAGCCCGCTTTTTATTTTAACAAAGTTTTCTTCTGTGCCACGGTATTTTATTTCTACCATATACCATGAGCCAGATTTTACAAGCTGTGTTCGTAAGCCGTCGCCCTCAAGTGAGGCACGTAAATTATCTGCTAATTTTTCATCTTTAAAGCTTGCTGCACGAAGTACGTAATCATATAATTTTGGTTCTTCTGGTTCAACTTCTACTGGTTCTATAATATTTTTAGGCTCTTCTTCTGCTGTTGGTGTAACCACCTCTGCTTTGCCAATTGGGTATGGAACAGTTTCTTCAACAGCTAGTAAGTTCTGAGAAATTGCTTTACCTTCTTCATTTAAAGTAATGGTACTTACAGGAATTGGCTTACCATCTTGCCCTAAAATTATTGTAGTATCAGGTAGTAAATTGCCGTCTGGACCAATAATATAATTACCTGCTGGCAGTGGTTTTTGCTCTGCATCAAGGTATACTTTATTAGGGTCAGGCACATTTGGAGTTACAGGAACAGTTTTAAGAACTTTAGCGTATTCAAGTTCTTCTGGTTTTAAAGTTTCTGCATTATTTTCAATGATTACATTTTCATTATCTGGCACAATAGAAGCTAAAGGAACTGCAGTTGCTTCTGGGCTTAAACCACGCCCAACAATAAGCCCAAAGGTAAAGAAAAAGCCTAATGTAAGCAGTAACACACCAAAAGTCATTGCGGTTGATGTTGCCCCTAGGCTTACATTCCACTTCCATTTTTCTTTTGGTGCTTTTTCTTCGTTTGAAATTTCTTCAAGAGTACCAACTCTTATTTCATTTGGGTTTGCTGTATGCTTTATTCTATTTTGCTTTTTTGAAGTATTATTGTCGCTAGAGCTTAACAGCAAGTAACTTTCTGCTTCTTCCCCAGTAGGATTTTCTAATTTAATTACACCACTTTCAATTTCATTTGAGAGTGAATTTACTTCAACATCTGCAAGAGGAGTATCTTCCGAAACACTACTTGCTATTTCTTCTACAACTTCTTGTTCTAAAACTTCTTCTTTTCCAGGAGTTTTTTTCTTAAATAATTTTGAAGCCTTAGAAAGTTTTAAGTTTTTTAAATCTTCATTATTTGCATCTAAACTTAATTCTAAACCTGATGCCATTGATTGAGCTTCCGAAGCTCTTCTTGTTATAGCATATTCACTTTCTTTAGGTTCATTTATTGAAAGTATTATTGAATTAGGGTTTGCCGTAATTTCTTTTTTTTCACTTGCGGCAGTATCTTTCTTTTCAACAGGACTTGTTCTTACATTTGAACGTATTGTAAGCTTCTTTGCAGGTTTTTCGCTTGGTGCATTAGAATAGGCATTTTCAGAAGATTTCTTAAATACGCCTAAGATTGAAGATTTTTTTGAATATTTTTTATCCGTTGCCATTTCAATCTCCTTCTACATGCTTTCAGGTGCTTCAACGCCTAGCAAATAGAGTCCATTTTTAATAACTTGAGCACAATTTCTAAGTAAATAGTATCTTGCACTAGCTAATTCTAAATCTGGTGTTAATACTTGATGTTTTGCATAATATGAATGTACTTTTCCTGCTAAATCCATAAGATAGTATGAAATACTATGCGGTGTTAAATTTCTTGCAGAAGTAAGTACATAGTCTTCAAAACTATCTAGAATTTGCAGTAATTCGCGGTCTTCATCAGTAGTTAAATGCTTTAATACATCTGCTGAAAACGCGTGTAGTTCTAAATTTTGCTCTTGAACACGGCGTAGTAAGCCGTATACCCTAGCGTGTGCATATTGCACATAGTATACTGGATTATCTAAATTTCTTTGTTTTACTAGCTCTAAGTCAAAATCAAGCGGGCTATCACTTTTACGGTATAGGAACATAAAACGTGAAGCATCAACACCAACTTCTTTTACAACATCATGTAAAGTATCAAACTCGCCAGAACGAGTAGACATTGCTACAGGTTCGCCATTACGCAATAAATTTACAAGCTGTATTAATACAACATTGAAATCTTTTTCAGGATCACGCCCAATTGCCGTAATTGCCGCTTTCATACGCGGAATATAACCGTGGTGATCAGCCCCAAGCACGTCAATACTATAGTCGTACCCACGCATATATTTATTGTGGTGGTAAGCTATATCTGAAGCAAAATAAGTTAGTTCACCATCGCTTTTAATCAAAACTCTGTCTTTATCATCGCCAAAATCTGTTGTTCTAAACCAAAGTGCATTATCTTGTTCGTAAGCAAGCCCTTTTTCTTTCAACATATCAAATGCTTGTTGCACTTCATTACTTTGGAATAATGATTTTTCAGAAAACCAACGGTCGTGGTGAACCCTAAACTCAACTAAATCTTCACGAATACCATCTGATATTACTTTCATGCCGTATTCATAGCAAAGGTCTATTCCCTCTGCATCAGGTAGATTTGTCAAATTAGGGTTTTGTTCTAACATTTCTTTTGAAATGTCTATTATATAGTCGCCCTTGTAGTAACTTTCTGGAAAAGTAGGGTTTTTACCCTCCAACTCTAAAGCTCTAAGCCAAATTGAAAGACCAAGAGTACGCATTTGGTTACCCGCATCATTTATATAGTATTCCGCATCAACCTTATGCCCTGCAAATTTTAAAACGCGTATTAAACTATCGCCTACAGCTGCCCCGCGTCCATGCCCAATATGCAAAGGCCCTGTTGGGTTAGCTGAAACATATTCTATTAATATAGAGCGTGGCTCTTCTTGGCTAGCTTTACCATACTCATTTCTCTTCTCTTCTACTTCTTCAAGCGTTTTCCACCAAAAAGCATTATCAAAAGTACAGTTAATAAAGCCCGGGCCAGCAATGCTAAAAGTAGCCGTTGGCATTAACGCTTGTAACTGCTCTTGAATATCCGTAGCTATTTCACGTGGATTTTTCCCTAATTCCTTAGCTAGTACCATAGCAATATTTGTTGCTAAGTCGCCATGTTTTTTATCTTTTGGTGCTTCAATAGTAGTTTTTGCAGGATATAATATCCCCTTTTCTTGCAAAACTTGCTCTAATGATTTTTTTAATACTTTTATTGCACGCATACGTACCGCCTTTAGGGATAGTTATCGGATTATATCTTATATTTAAAGATATTTCAGAAATAGTCTAGACTTTTTTGTTTTCCTTGTAAAGTCTTTTTTTTCTGATTTCGTGGCTAGGACTCATCATTCTAATTTGTAATGTTACACCAATTTTTTATTTTTTATTTTTTTATTTTTTATGTCTCCGACGGCTAAAGGAACTAAGTCCCTTTAGAATCCCTAATGCAAAAATATCAAAAACTGA
>CAYJFV010000160.1:3217-4531 GCA_964369275.1 uncultured Desulfovibrionaceae bacterium | reverse complement strand
CGGTACTATTTCAATAATATCACCCGCAAGAGCCTCTGCTGTGGTAAAGTTAGCCGCTTGCATTGCTAAATCAATAGCTTGTTGGCTAGAAGTAATTGAAATAGCTAATGTTTCAAGTGCTTTTGCAGGGTTATGGAAACCTACGCTGTTTTCAGCTGAAACATAATCCCAAAATAGTTGACCTTTACGAACATTATCGCGAGCTTCAATCATCAATTCTTTATAATTAGATGCTTTTGAGCGTGATAATTCTGCTAAGCGAACAGCTTCATGTGCTTTTACTGAATATTCTTGAGCAACTATTAATTGTTCATACGTACGAGATTGAGTATATTCTACACGTTCACGCAAGTAATCAGCACTTTTATCTGAATGGCACTGCCTACAAGCACGCATTTCAGGGTCTTTTAGTGGGCTTGTCCACCAATGTGAAGACATTTTTTGTTTATCTTCGCCAAGTACATAAGGCATGTGGCAATCGGCACAGGAAACACCTGCCGCTCCATGTGTACCATCAATCCAAGTTTCATATTCAGGGTGCTGTACTTTAATCATAGGAGTTTTTGAAGCTGGGTGAACCCAATCAGTAAATTGTCCTTCAAAGCCTTCGATTTTACCATCGCCATGTGCTTTGTAATACTGATAAATTTCTTCAGGGCTAAAGCCATTATCCCAAGGGAATACAGGCTTTTTAGAAACACCTTGACCAGGGTCAGTAAAATAATATTCAACGTGACATTGAGCACATACTAAACTACGCATTTCATTACGCGAAATATCATTTATATCTTGCCCACTTCTTGCTAACCAGTCTTTTAAAGGGGCACTATATAGTTGCAATTCCATGGTTTCAGAATTATGGCAATTTGCACAACCAATAGTATCTTCATCTGGGTCTATCTTGGTACGAAAAGCATTTACGTCCATTGCCCAAAAACTATCGCCATATTCTTCTAGCAAAGGCACCATTTGAGGAGTTTTACAATTCCAGCATGTTGCAGGTAAGCCACCGTCAATTCTATCAATTTCTAAGAAATCGTGAATAGCTAGTGTATGCCCGCGTGCTTCATTATATTCATACATAAATGGATAACCTAACCATAAGTTCTTCAAATAAGGTTGACTATGCTTAAAACCTTTAGGTAGTGGATTAACATTGTCGTTTTTTCTAAAATTGACTGAACCTTTATATTCTGTCATTATTTCAGATTCGTTATTACGCTTATACGAAAGTGCATATTCAGGAAACTCTTCTAAAAATGGAGTGAGCTTATATTCTTTTTCGCCCAAGCCAGTTTGATATATAGGTGTTTT